>NZ_JBVHVT010000034.1:0-85873 GCF_055564695.1 Streptomyces sp. NPDC029014 | reverse complement strand
TACGTCAGCTTGCTGTCGTCCGCGTCGTAGCTGGTCCGCCAGCGCACCTGGGCCTCGCCGGGCTTCACGCTGTCGGCGCTCGCGACCGGGGTGGTGGGGGCGCCGCGGTCACCGGTGGACGCGAAACGGGTCAGGGCCTGCTGCTCGACGCCGTTGACGGTGGTGAACTCACCGCCGACCCACATGTACTTCGTGTCGCCCTTCTCCGCCACGGCCATCACGCGCGGGCCGACGCCCTCTCCGATGCCGCCGTTGACGGCGGGGAACCAGCCGAGCTTTCGCGGGCCGCGGACGAAGCCGTCGACCGGAGCCGGGGCGGCACCGTCCTGGTGCGCGGTGGGCTGCGCCATCAGGTAGCGGCGCTTGCCCTCCTCCGGGAACTCCATCTCGGTGGAGCAGTTGTGCGCGTGCGAGGAGCTGTAGAGCACGCCGTCGTACGGCAGGACCTGCTGGGTGGCGCCGAGGCAGCGGTCGCGCCACTTCTCCTTGAAGTCGCTCAGGTCGAAGCCGGTGCGGCCGTCGAACACGCCGCCGCCGTTGCCCTGGTTGCCGGTGTAGAAGCCGTTGGCGTCAGTGGCGATGTCCATGACCACCGAGAGGGGGTGGAACGTGCTCCCGTAGCTCTTCTTCATGGCGCCGGAGGAGGCGTCCGCCACGGCGAGGGCATGACTGCTGGTGCCGTTGACGGTGAAGAAGTCGCCGCCGAGCAGTACGTTCTTGCCGTCGGGCGTGAGCTCGATCGCCCGGCCCGGCTCGTCGGCGTTGGCGGTGAAGGGCTTCACCGCGCCCGTGGCGGCGTCGACCGCGGCGAACTTCTGGCGGGGCTGGCCCTGGACGGTGTTGAAGTCACCGGCCGCGTACAGGGTGTCGCCGGTGAGGGCGAGTCCGCGTACGGTGGCCGCGAAGCCCGGGCGGAAGGCCGGCTTCGGAGTGCACCCGGCGATGTCGACCGCGGCGACGTTGGACACCGGTACGCCGTTGACGGCGCCGAAGGAGCCGCCCGCGTAGAGGGTCTTCTTGTCCTTCGAGACGGCCAGCGTCCGCACGGTCGCCGTGCCCTCGCCGATGGTGAACGCCAGCTTGCAGGAGGTGGGGTTGCCCGTCGCTGCGTCGAGGGCGACGAAGTTCACCGCCTCCCGCTCGGCGCCGGAACCGCCGGCGGGCGGGCGGACCGCCGAGAAGGTGCCCCCGGCGAAGACGGTGCCGTTCGCCTGCGCCATCGCCCAGACGATCCCGTTGGTCTGCCAGGTCGGCAGGTTGTCGGCCGTGAACGCCACCGGCGGGGTGATGGCGGACGCCTGGGGCATCAGCACCAGGCCCAACCCCGTTCCGGTACCGGCCAGTGACAGGACGAGGGCGGCGGTCAGCCTTCTGGATCTACGCATGAGCCCCCCAGGGCTGTTCGCTCAGCTCGACGGCCAAGGTCGGAGGAGTGGGGTGCCGAAAGCCTGCCAGACCGCCGGGACAAGGAATTCGGACAAACGGGAACGGACCCCCAGATGCCTGAACGTTACCTTCCGGCAGGAAATGATGATCCGTCAAGTCGCTTGTGGAGCGGAGTAGTTGGCTGTATCGGATACGCTCCGCGTGGACCCGTGGTGTGGTCTCGTTATGAAGTTGAGATACAACACGAGGCCCCTCGCGCGCTATTGACGACGATTCAGCCACGCGGCCGCCGGATCGACACGGCGTGAGTTCGCCTTGTTACGCCTGGTGATGCGTGTGCACCATCTCGCTTCCTGGTGCGAAGCGGCTTGCCCGTCTGCCCTGTGAAGCGGTCGGGTGATGCGGTGTTTTGCGCCATCAACTGCCGTGTTTTGTATGGCTTCTGACAATAACCAAGCTGTCACCGCAAGGCAATGTGATAGTAAAGTGCAAGTTGCGGCTGCGAACCATGCTGTGCCGCAGCAGGGTGCGGCACATGCCCGAGGACGGGGTTCCGACGTGTCCCCGGCGCGCCCACCCACACCTCTCGACCGACCCGACCCGACCACACCGCGCCCCGGCGGAAGCCGCGCAGGCGCAGGAGGCAGGCCATCATGAAGTCATTGATCGACAACGCGCGCTCCTTCTCGGCCACCCACGTGGCCGACCCCCGGCACGCCGAGCACTTCCAGGCCCTGGAGGCAGGGCAGTGCCCGGAAGCGCTGTTCATCACCTGCTCCGACTCGCGCGTCGTACCGGCCCTCATCACCGGGGCGCGCCCGGGCGAGCTCTTCGAACTGCGCACCGCCGGCAACATCGTCCCGGTCCACCCCGGCGACGGCCGCCCCACCGGGGAGGCGGCCACCATCGAATACGCCGTCCGCGTCCTCGGCGTCCGCGACGTCGTCGTCTGCGGGCACTCCCATTGCGGAGCCATCGGCGCGGTGGTCCGGGGCGAGGACCTCTCCGCCGTACCCGCGGTCCGCGACTGGCTGGACGAGGCCGTACCCCCGGACGCGCCCGTCCGCTCCCTGGCGGAGAAGTCGTCCGACGTCGCGGAGGCCGTGCAGGCCCACGCCCTCGCGCAGCTGGAGACCCTGCGCGGCTACCCCTGCGTGCGGGAAGGCGTCGAGACGGGCCGGCTGGGGCTGCACGCCTGGTACTACGAGGTCCACACCGGGTCGGTCAGAGTCCACCGGGCGCAAGCCGGCGGCCCGGCGTTCGGCGTCCTGTGAACCGGCCCGGCGCGAACGCGAAAGGGTGGTCGCCCGTGCTCGCGGCCGCCAAGGACCCCGCTGCCGTCCGGCGGGACGTGCTGGCCTCGCTCGTGGTGTTCCTCGTGGCCCTGCCGCTGTGCGTCGGCGTGGCCGTGGCCTCGGGCGTACCCGCCGAGCTCGGCCTGATCACCGGCATCGTCGGCGGCCTGGTGGTGGGCTTCCTGCCCGGGAGCGCCCTGCAGGTCAGCGGCCCGGCAGCCGGCCTGACCGTACTCGTCTTCGAGGCCGTACGGGAGTTCGGCCTCGGCATGCTCGGCGGCATCGTCCTGGCGAGCGGGCTGCTCCAGATCGGCCTCGGCCTGCTGCGGTTCGGCCGCTGGTTCCGTGCCATCTCCGTCTCCGTCGTGCACGGCATGCTGGCCGGCATCGGACTCGTGCTCGTCTTCGGACAGCTCTACACCATGGCCGGCGTCGAACAGCCGCGCTCGGGCCCGGAGAAGGTCTTCGGAACAGCCGGCCTGGCGGGGGAGATCGCCTCCGACGGCACCGTGCTGACCTCCTTCGCGGTCGGTCTGGGCACCATCGCCGTCCTCGTGGGGTGGCAGAGACTGCCCGCCAAGGTGCGGCTGGTGCCCGCCGCGCTGGCCGCCGTCGCCCTCGCCACGGCCGCCACGGCGCTCTTCGACCTGGACGTCGCCAGCGTGCGGGTACAAGGGCTCCTGGAGGCGATCCGGCCGCCCGCCATGGGCGACCTCGCCTCCCTGGGCAGCGCCGCCGTACTCGGCACGGTCCTCGGCTTCGCCCTGATCGCCTCGGCCGAATCACTGTTCAGCGCGGCCGCGGTCGACCGTATGCACGACGGGCCGCGCACGCACTACGACAAGGAACTCGTCGCCCAGGGCATCGGCAACACCGTGTGCGGCGCACTCGGCGCCCTGCCGATGACCGCCGTCATCGTCCGCAGCTCCGCCAACGTCCAGGCCGGCGCGAAGACGAGAGCCTCCCGCATCCTGCACGGACTGTGGCTGCTGATGTTCACCGCGCTCCTACCGGCGGCGATCGGCATCATCCCGCTCGCGGCCCTCGCCGGCGTACTGGTCCACGCGGGCTGCAAGCTGATCCCCGTCAAGGAGCTCGCCGTGCTGTGGCGCGGGCACCGCGGCGAGCTCGCCGTCCTCGTCACCACGGCCGTCGCCATCCTGGCGACCAGCATGTTCGAAGGCGTGGTGCTGGGGCTGGTGCTGGCGGTGGCGAAGTCGGCGTGGGAGACCTCCCACGTCCACGTCGAGACCCGCGCCCTCACCGGCGGACGGATCGTGGTGACCCTGTCCGGCAGCGCCACGTTCCTGCGCCTGCCCCGCATCCTGCAGACCCTGGAGGCGCTGCCGAAGGACAGGCCCATCGAGCTCGACCTGACGGACGTCCGGCACCTGGACCACGCCTGTCGGGCCGCGCTCGAGAACTGGGCCGCACGACACGGCGCGACCGGGACCGAACCGGTGCGGATGACCGGCTACGAGAGGACGGACGGCGCGGCCGCCACCCCGGCCCGGCTGGCCGGCTGACTCCGCTCGGCGACGCCGCCGAGCGGGACGCCGAGCGAGGGGCCGAGGGAGGGGTCGAGGGAGGGCGGCCGGCCCCCGTCGGCCCTCGGTTGCCGGCGGGTCAGGCCTTCAGGGCGCGCCCGGCCACCGCCAGCGCCGCGCGGCGGGGCGCCAGCGCCGAGGCCAGCGCGGAGAGCCGGTTGCTCAGCCCGACGACGACGCTGGGCGGGGTCGACCGGCTCTCCAGCGCCCTGCGCGCGGCGGTCACGACCTGCTCGGGCGTGGCCATCCGGCCGACGGCCGCGTCACGGCTGCCGACGACGTCGAAGAACTCGGTGCTCACGGGCCCCGGCGAGACGGCGAGGACGCGCAGCGAGGAGTCCCGCGTCTCGAACGCGACGGCCTCGGTGAAGTTCAGGACGAACGCCTTGGTCGCGCCGTACACGGCCATGGCGGGCGTGGGCTGGTACGCGGCGACACTGGCGATGTTGACCAGGGCGCCGCGGCCGTCGGAGACCAGGTCGGGCAGGAACGCCCGGGTGAGCTCCGTGACGGCCAGCACGTTCAGCCGGATCATCTCCTCCATCTGCGCGGGGTCCTGATCGGCGACGGCGCCGTGGCTGCCGAAGCCCGCGTTGTTGATCAGCGTCTGGACCGACAGGCCGCGGGCCGATATCTCGGCGCGCAGCGCGGTCGCGGCACCGGGCTGCGCCAGGTCAGCGGCGATGGCGTGGGCCTTGATGCCGTACCGGTCCTGCAGGTCGGCGGCGAGCGTCTCCAGGCGGTCGAGACGGCGGGCGGCCAGCACGAGGTCGGCGCCGCGCTCGGCCCACTGGCGGGCGAACTCGACACCGAGGCCGGCGCTCGCCCCGGTGATGAGGGCCGTGGTGTTCCTGTACGTCATGGTCATCGCGAGCTACTCCCTCTCAGGGCGGCTGGTCCATAATCGAATGTAGACAGAGTCAGCATTGTAGTCAATGACAACATTGGAAGGAGGGGCTGCCTTGGCCGACGGGTCCTACCACCACGGCAACCTCAGGGCCGCGCTGCTGGAACGGGCGGAGCACGTCCTCGTGACCTCCGGCGCCGAGGGCCTGTCCCTGCGCGCCCTCGCCCGCGAGCTCGGCGTCAGCCACGCCGCACCGTCCCGGCACTTCCGCGACCGCCGGGCCCTGCTCGACGCCCTCGCCGTCAACGGCTTCACCCGGCTGAACGACCGCCTGCGCGCCGCGGCCGCGGCCCCCGGGCCCGTACCGGCCCGGCTGGAGGCGCTGGGGCGCGCGTACGTGGACTTCGCCGTCACGCACGCGCCACTGCTGGAGTTCATGTTCGCCGTCAAGCACTCCGACGACTCCAGCGCGGAACTGCGCGAACTCGGGCACCGCAGCCTGGAGATCGCCGCCGAGCTGATCGCCGAAGGCCAGCGGGAGGGCCTCGTGCGCGCGGACGATCCGGGGCGCCTGGCCCAGGTCGCCTTCTCCACGCTGCACGGCCTGGCGACGCTGGCGGTGGCCGCCCTCCTGGAGGACACGCCGTTGTCCGAGGCGACCGACCTCACCCTCGACGTCCTGCTGCGCGGCCTCGCTGCCGCCACCGGCGACTGACCGGTACGAGGCGCCGACCCGGCGCCGCTCGGCCGCCGTGGCTAGAGTCGGGGCACCGGACCCGGAGGAGGCGAAGCGTGGCGAACGGCGGGAACCCGATCGTGATCGTGCAGACCACGGAGGACGACGAGTCGAGGGCGTACGAGCTCGCGCGCGGCGCGGTGGAGGCCCGGCTGGCCGCCGGGGCCCACGTCGACGCGCGCATGACCGCCTTCTACTGGTGGAAGGGCGAGGTGCAGCACGAGAGGGAGTACCGGATCTCCTTCCAGACCACCGAGGACCGGGTGGAACAGCTGCGGGAATGGGTGCACGCGCGCCACTCGTACGAGGTGCCGCAATGGATGGTGCTGCCGACGACCGGGGCCTCGGAGGCCTATCTGGCCTGGGTGCGGACCGAGACGCGCGGCGGCGCCTGACGCGTCGCGGCGGGGGGCGAACGCGAGAACGGGGTGCCGCGGACGCACCCCGTTCGAAAGGCGGGAGCGGCAGCCCTCACCGCAGGCCACCGCCCGGGCCGACGTCAGCCGCGGTGGCCCCCACGGTCGTCGCGGCTGTCGCGGCCACCGCGGCCACCGCGGCCACCGCGATCGTCGCGGCTGTCGCGGCCGTCACGGGCGTTGCGGGCGTGGCGGCTGTCACGGGCGTCGGGCTCATGGCGGCTGTCGCGGGCGTTGCGGTCGTTGCGACCGTCCCGGTCCTCGCGGTGCCCGCGCCCGCCCCAGGACTCGGTGTCGAGGACGTTGCCGTGGTCGTCGCGGAGGGTCGCGGAGTCCCGCTCGTCCCACACCTGGTGGCGGCGGTTCTGGTAGACGTCGCCGGGGGTGTCGCGTCCGTGGCCGGTGTGGACCCTGACACCGGAACGCCCGTCGAGGCGGAGGCGGTTGAAGCGGTAGCGGTTGCCGTCGCGGTCGGTGAGGGTGAACCCGCGCAGTTCGACGGAGTGGCGGCCGGTGTTCTCCACCTCGACCCACTCGCCGTTCAGGTCCCGGTTGCCGCGGCCGCGGCTGCTCGCGTACTGGACGTCACCGATGACGATCGAGGAGTACCGGCCACGGTGGTCGCGCCGGTCGCCCTCGTGCGCGGCGGCCGGCACTGCGGCCGCACCGACCAGGCCGCCGGCGGCCAGGACTGCGGCGAGAAGACGACGAGTGGCACAAGAAGCAGACATGGGGGGTGACTCCTTCGAAAGGCCAGCCCGCCCGGCCGACGACGGCGCGCCGGACGGACTGTCGTGCGGTTCCCGGCGTTCTGCCGAGGAGCCACACTCTGGCCCGCTCCGGACGCCGCACGGCACGCCCCGGACGCGTGTTGCCCAATGCGGACAAATCCGTAACTCTCCCTTGCAGGAGCCAACGGTCAACACCGCCTTGACGGAGCGCCGTGGCCGGGCGCGCCAACGGCCCCTCCGGGGGCCGGAGAACGGCCCGGTGCACCCGCCCGGACCTGTACCTTCCCCGCCTCCCGCACTGCGCCGAACGGGCGGCCGGCTCCGTAACGACACCGGCTCCCGGGGCAGCGAGACGGCGTCGCGGAACGAACGCGGCGAGACCTCGCGGCCGCCCGGGCTGCCGGAGGTGCCGCAGGCGCCCGAGTGGCCGTTCCCGTTGGGCCGGAGAGCTGACGCACGGGCGAGGCGGCGGCGACTCGCCGGACGGTTCCTCTCAGGATGAGATCGCTTTCAGGTCATCATCCGATCCGGTTTTCCGGGTGGCGCGAGGAGCGGTCATGGGTCCTGTCGACAGGGTGGCCAGGAGTGTCCTGGGTCCGCTGCCCGGACGGGCACGTCAACTGGCGGGCGGATGCCTGGCCGTGCTCGCCCTGACGCTGTCCGGGGTCTGCCTCCCCGTGGTGGCGGCCGCGGCGCCGGGCTCGACCAGCAGCCCCGCGGGCACGGTTCCGGTGGGCGGGGACACGTGCAAGTCCTCCGGGCCCCGGCAGGACGCCGCGGTGACGGGAGAGCGGTCGGGCCCCGATCAGAAGGCCAAGTGCACCGCCGGCCCCACCGGCCCCACCGGCCCGCGTGGGCCGAAGGGCAAGACCGGCCCCCGCGGATCGAAGGGAAAGACCGGGCCGACCGGCCCGGCGGGCGTCGCAGGCCCCTCCGGCCCGGAAGGCCGCCAGGGACCCCAGGGACCCCTGGGACAGCAAGGGCCCACGGGTGATCCCGGCCCGGTCGGCCCGGCAGGGCCGACGGGTGCGCAGGGGCCGACAGGCGCTCAGGGCCCTGAAGGCCCGCGCGGGCTGGCGGGTGTGGTGGGTCTGCAGGGCCTGACAGGTGCCCAGGGCCCGGAAGGGCCGCGCGGCCTGGTGGGTGAGACGGGTCCGGCAGGTCCGGCAGGTCCGGCCGGCCCGGACGGACCTGCGGGCCCAACGGGTGCTCAAGGCCCTCAAGGCCTCCAAGGCCCCCAGGGCGCAGTAGGCGCCCAGGGACCGGCGGGCGCGACGGGCCAGACGGGCCAGACGGGTCCGGCAGGCCCTCAGGGCGTCACCGGCCCTCAGGGCATCACGGGCCCTCAAGGCGTGGCGGGGCCGACCGGCCCGTGCAGCGCCATCGACAGCTACGCCCCTTCGGGCACGGAGGACTTCCACGCGGCTCTCAGCAGCGGTCGCGTCTACGGGGGCCGTGCTCCCAGCCTCGGTGGCGTCCCCGTATGGCAGGACCTCTCCGTCATCGACGGCTACCCCACCGACGCCCCCTGTGGCGTTTCCATCGCGGCCCAGGGCAACGACGCCTACATCAAGGTGCTCACCGTCACCGGGCGGATCTACCAGCTCCACATCACGGTCAACGGCCAGAACTTCACGCCCGACGTCGTGCAGGGCTGGATCGAGCTCACCCCGAGGCCCACCCCGGCCTTGCTACGGGAACGGTGACCGGTGGACCCCGTGGGCGTCGTCAGTGCCCCTGACGATGATGGGAGGCGTGTCCCAGCTCCCTGACCTGCACCCGGTCCGTCTGTTCCATGACGACAACGGTCCCTTCGCCCATCGCCCCGAGCTCCTCGACGAGAAGCCGTTCTGGTGGGAGCACCTCAGTGCCTGCCTGGGCGTCCGTACGCCCCGTTCCTGGCTGGGGGACCACGATCCGATCGCCGCGCAGGCGTTCCGGCGTCGGCTGTGGGACGCCGGCGACCGGCCCGCGTTCACCGTTCCGGTGGCCGACGGGCTCCGCCTGCACGTGGTCTACGAGAATGCCGCAGAGGACGTCGGCGTCGACTACGTGGTGCACCACCCCCACTGGGAGGAGGCCGAACTGCTCGCCCGTGACGGCGGCCACTGGAGGGGCCCGGGCCTGTCCTGGCGGGAGTTGGTGGCCGTGGCCGACAACGGCCTGCCCGGCGGAACCGACATCCCCGCCGACACCCGGTTGCTCCTGCTGCTCCCGGCGCTCGGCGACACCGGCGTGCCGGCGGACGCGGGCAAGCGGCTCGCCGCCTGTCTGCGGGACCGCCTCGGCGTCAGGGAGCCGGGCCGGCTGGCCGAAGCTTTGCTGCGCCGGCAGGGGATGGCCGGCCGGGTCCGGTGGCGTACGGACGCGTACGGGGTCCGGGTGGACGACGGCAGGCAGTCCCTCCGCAACCCCGGCAACTGGTACGCGCTGCCCGACTGCAGGCTCGCCCAGGTGTCCGCAGCCCTCGATCCGGAAGCTGCCGCGACGGAACGCCGAGGAGCCGGCGGCCGGAGCGGGCGCGGCCCCGAGGACTGCCGACCCGTCGGCTGCCGGGCCACGCCCCGCTCCACCGCCGACTGCCCCCGGCGCGCCGCCCAGAAGGCCCGGCTCGCCGCCCTGATGACCGACTCGCCACCGTTCTGACCCCGTTCGGAGCCGGAGCATGGAGGTTCATGCTTTGACGTTCGAACAGATGACAACTTCTGCGGCGACCCGGACGGGAAGTGCTCGGGGCCTTCGGGCCGTGCGGTGGCCCGCGCAATGGTGCGCGGACGGGCGGCTAGCTCCGGTTGATCCAGAGCTGGCCCGGAGCGCCGGTGCAGGGCATCTGGCGCACTTCGCGGCGGCTGCCGGAGGGCATGCCGGCGTCCTCCATGCACAGGCCGGTGACCCGGTTCTTGATCATCGCTCCGCCGGCCTGCCAGACGAACTCCCACTTCTGGCCCTCGGAGTACTGACACGTCCTCTGGACGACCGTGCCCCCGACGTCGAGGTTCGTCGGTTCGACGCACATGCTCGAATGCGCGGGCCGGAGGTAGGTGTAGGGCTCGCCCAGGATCGTTTCCGTCCAGAACTGCTGGTGCTGTTCGTCCTTGCAATTGAACTGCTGCACCACGGCGTACTCGCGGTAGGAGCCCGCCCGGACGTCCAGGCACTTGCCGGTGGCCACGTTGGCGTACTTGGTCCGCACCGCGGCGACCGTCGCGGCGGCCGCGGGCTCCGTCTGGGCGGTGGCGGGAGTGGCCAGGAGGGTCGCTGCCGAAATGACGGCGGCGGTGGCGGCGACGACGCCCGAACGGGCGGCTGACGAACGCAGGAATCGCATGGTCGGACCTTCTCCTCATCTCGTGGCCGCGCTGTGATTCGACAGCGCTCCCGCAGCACGCTAGTCGGCGCGGCAGAGGCATTGGGCGGACACCCGGAACATGACCGAATGGCATCCCGCGAGCATTCGGACACCGTTGTCGAAACGGCAGCCGAAATCCGTCAGGAAGACGTCACCGAAAGGAATCCACCCCCACCACAAAGGCAGCGTTCAAGCCGAAAAGAACGACCCGCCCGGAGGGAAGGCACCGGTGCTCGCGGCGAGTGGCGGCGGCTAGGTTTGCTGCCCGTGGGGGCGCACATCGACGGTGTGATCGAGGCGCGTGGGCCCGACGGCCTTTGGGAGACCGAGGCCGACCTGCTGGACTTCGACCTCGGACGGGACCGGTTCGCCTGGGAGTGCCTGTTCGGGAACGGCGGCGGACTCGGCCTGGAACGGGCGCTGTTCGATCAGCGGGGAGTTCCCGGGGATTCCTCGGAACCGGTCCCGAAGACGTGCGGCGAACTGCACCACAGCCATTCGTACGCCACCTGGGCCGAAGTCGCGGCCGTCGACTGGGACCAGCCGCTCAGAGACGGGCCCCACTGGTCGCTCGTCGGCGAATGGCGGCCCGGCCCGGACGGTGAACTCGCCCTGCACGCCGTGGTCCGGGCGTCGGACGGGATTCTCGACGCGGCGGAGCAGGCGTTCGGCGCGGACCTGATGCCGCCGGAGTGGCCGCCGGGCGGCGAAGTCCCCATGAACGGCGCCGTTTACCGGCCGGTGCTCCTCACGCCCCGGATGTTCGTTCCGCCGGAGGGCAGTTGGGGCCCGGTGTGGGCGTCGATGCGCGAACTGGCGGCCGTGCACGGGGACGAGAACGTCCGCCTGGTGGTGTGGTTCGGCTGAGCCCGCGCCTCGGCCCCCGCCCCCGCCCCCGCCCCGCCCCCGGCCCCGACCCCGGCCGGGGCCGCGGGGCCCTGAGCCGTCACCGGTCGGTGAACCGGCTGCTCGGCTCGCCACGCAGCCGGCCGTGCGGGAGCCTGCGTCCGAACGCCACCAGCAGCAGGTCCTGGGCGGCGCCGTACACGGGGGCCCCGGACCCGTACGACCAGTCCAGGTCCTCGGCGCACAGCCGTACTCCGCGGAGGTCGACACCGAAGAACCTCAGGCCGCGGGGCCCGATGTCGTCCAGCAGGACGCGCAGCCGGTCCTCGGGGACGCGCCGGTCGAGCCGGAGGGCGGTGGTGACGTCCAGCCCGTGCACCACGTCGTGGCCGAGGGCCGCCACGAACCCGCCGACCGGCGGCTTCCACGCATGGTGGGCGTTGTCCCGCAGGAAGGCGCTGAGTTCACCGACGGAATGGGCGGCCGCGTCCCTGCGGGCGACGCGGTCGGTCATGCGGTGCAGGTTCCCCCGGGCCTTGACCAGTTCGCCCAGGGTCGCCGGCAGGGAGAGCCGGAATCCCATCGACATGTGGGCGACGACCTCACGCACCCGCCACCCTCCGCACAGGCTGGGTGCGTCCCACTGATCGGCGCGGAGACCGTCGAAGAGGTCGGCCAGTTCCCGGCGCTCCGCCGCCATGGCGGCCCTCACGTCCGTCTCGGCGCGCACCCCGGACCGTCCGCCCCTGCTTCCTGCAGCGTTCGTCATGCGATCAAGCCTGCAAGCGGCTGATCCATATGTCCAATGGATGGTCGTGCTGCCATCTAGCATGATCAGTTATGGAGCTTCGCCAGCTGCGCTACTTCGTCACCGTCGTCGAGGAGGGCGGGTTCACCCGTGCCGCCTCCCGACTGCACCTGGCCCAGTCCGGTTTGAGCGCTCAGATCCGGCAGCTGGAACGGGAGCTGGGCCAGCCGTTGCTCGACCGCTCGCACCGGTCGGTGACGCTCACCGAGACGGGTCGGGCCGTCCTGCCGTACGCGCGGGCCGCGCTCGCCGCGGCGGAGGCGGTGCAGCAGACGGCCGACGCGTACTCGGGCCTGCTGCGCGGACGGGTCACCCTCGGAATGGTCTCCGGGGCCACCGGCCACGCCTTCGACATCGCCTCGTTCCTCGCCGACTTCTGCGACGCCCATCCCGCCCTGGAGATCGCCCTCACCGAGGACACCTCGGAGCGGATGCAGGCGGCACTCCTGGCCGGTGAGCTCGACGTGGCCCTCCTGGGGCCGACCGATGAAGGAACCCCGCCCGGCCTGTCCCTCCACACGGTCATCGACGCCCCCCTGGGGGTCGCCGCGGCACCCGGAGACCCGCTGTTCCGTGCCGCACCCGGCCGGACGACCGTCGAACTGGCAGCACTCCGCGACCGAGCACTGATCTGCCTGCCGCGCGGCACCGGAGTGCGCGCCGCCCTCGAACGCGCCTGCGCCCAGGCCGGATTCCGCCCCCGCGTCACCTTCGAGGCGGCATCACCCCACGTCCTGGCCCAGCTTGCGGCCCGCGGCCTGGGCGTCGCGGTGCTGCCGGCGGCCGAGGGCGGCGACCCGGCCGCCGCCGACGGTCCCCTCCGGACGCTGACCATCGTCCGCCCCGGGATCCGCGCCCGTATCGCACTCGCCTGGCGGGCCGACGGCCCCTCGAGCCCCGCGGCCCGGGTACTGCTGGACCGCCTGCGCGAGGCCCTGCCCTCGACGGGCAGCAGCCCCGGCACGGGATATCCTGCGTGACCGCAACCGATCGACGCCGAGGGGGCGGTACGACGATGCCACGGCGGACCTGGCGCTGGACGGTGGTGGTGTGGCTGCTCCTGGTGGCGGCCGGCGGCGCGGTCACGCTCTACCTGGACGACACGGCCGGCCCACCGCAGCCCCCGCCGCACTGGGAACGCGTCTCCCCTCCGAGCGATACACCCCGCCCCTGCCCCACCCCGACCGGCGAGACCCCGTCCGCCCCACGCGACTGCACCTTCTGGGAACGCAGCTAGGCCCGGTCTCTTCAGTCGCCCCACAGCGGGCCACGACAGCCGCAAGCGTTGAGGTCACTGGCGTGTCTGTGGCACGGGGCAGTGTGCGTGACGTGTGGGACGAGTGGCGCGGGAAGCACGGTGAGACCGGCTGGTGGCCCTACGTCAGCCTGATGTCACCGGACGGCGCGGCCAGAGCCAGTCTCCACGACGGCGTCGACGCCGGGCGCCGGAGAACGTGACGGCCGAGGTGGCGTGCCAGGACCACGACGCACGCGCGGCGTCCGTCGTGGGCGGTTTGGTCGCTGTGGTGGGACTGAGCGACGCCTACACCTCGGCGTCGACGGCCGGTGGGCGGCCGCCGGCGCGTACTCGCCGCGGACGGTGACCCACCCGCTCGGACGGCTGAGGAAGGACGGCACGGATCCCGCGCCTGCCCGGCCTGGGGCGACGCGGAAGGTCAGGGCTCGCGCATCGCTGTCGTCGGTGAGGTGCCCTGGCGCGTGCCCGCGCTCAGCCGTTGAAGCCGCTGCACTGGGTCATCTCGCCGCCCTGTCGGACGCTGTAGTGCGCGGGCGGCACGTTCATGATCTGGAAGCCGCCGTCCTGCGGGATCTCGACCGTCCCGCCGAAGCCGGCCGATCCGTACACGTACGCAGGGCCCGGGGTGAAGCCGCCGCCGGAGAGGTGCACCTTGCCGTTCTCGAGGAGGCCCGAGACGGAGCAGGTCGCAGCCGGAACGGCGGCCGGCCCGGCCTGGGGAACCGCTGCGAGGGCCGTGGGAGCCGCGAGGAGCGAGGCAGCCGCGAGGGAGCTGAGGACGAGGAGGCGTGCGTGCCGGTACATGGTTCTTCCTCTCCGGGAGGAATCGGGAAGCCGCGGCCGCGCGCTCGGCGCCCGGGCAGACCGCGTCGGCCGCCGTCCGCGCGCGTCCGGAACGGCCATCGGGCCGGCGAACGGAAGCGGCCCTTCCCATCGTCACCCCGCCCGTGCCCGGGTGCGACCGGGAGCGGGCGGGGCGCGCCGCCCCTCGACGAGGCAGGGACCGGCAACGGAACACCCGCGTGCAAGCTGACGGAGCGCCTAGTTCCGCCGTGGCGGTCGTTCCGCGATGATGAGCGGCCGTCACCCCCGGCGGAAAGGAACGGAACATGGCCTCGCTGTGGTCAGTGCAGGGCGTACTCCGTCGTAAACCGATCGAGCACATCGAGGAGCCCGAAGGCGCACCCAGCGAGCAGCTCACCCGCACCCTCGGCCTGTGGCAGCTCACCGCGATCGGCGTCGGCGGCATCATCGGCGCGGGCATCTTCACGCTCGCCGGGACGGTCGCCAACGGCGTCGCGGGACCGGCCGTGCTCGTCTCCTTCCTCATCGCCGGTGTGGCCAGCGCCGCGGCGGCGTTCTCCTACGCGGAGTTCGCGGGCATGATCCCGAAGGCCGGTTCCGCCTACACCTACGGGTACGCCGTCCTCGGCGAGCTGGCCGGCTGGTTCATCGGCTGGGACCTGCTGCTCGAATACACGGCCATCGTCGCGGTGGTCGCCATCGGCATCTCCGGGTACTTCAACTTCCTCCTGGAGGACACGGGCAACGCCCTGCCCACCTGGATGCTCGGCGCCCCGGGAACCGGCGAGGGACATCGCTTCGACCTCATCGCGGCGGTCCTGTGCCTGTTCACGGCCTACCTGCTCAACCGGGGCATGAAGAGCGCGGCACGCTTCGAGACGGTGGTGGTCGCCATCAAGGTGCTCGTCGTGGTGCTGGTCATCGTCGTCGGCTTCTTCCACATCAACACCGACAACTACACGCCGTTCTTCCCCTTCGGGGTCGGGGGCGCCATCACCGGCGCGGCCACGGTCTTCTTCGCGGTCTTCGGCTATGACGCGATGAGCACGGCGGCGGAGGAGTCCAAGGACGCCCAGCGGCACATGCCCAAGGCGATCCTCTACTCGCTCGCCATCTCCATGGTGCTGTACGTGCTCGCCTGCCTGGTCCTCACCGGCATGCAGAGCTACACGGAGATCGACCCGGAAAGCGGCTTCTCCACCGCCTTCAAGGCGGTCGGACTGCCGGTGATCGCGGACTTCATCGCGGTCGGGGCGATCATCGGCATCCTCACGGTGATGTTCACGTTCATGCTCGGCGTGACGCGCGTGTGGTTCTCCATGAGCCGTGACGGACTGATGCCGCACTGGTTCGCCAAGACCCACCCGACCCGGCACGTCCCGACCCGCGTCACCTGGATCGTCGGTGTCGCGTCCGCGGCCATCGCGGGCTTCGTGCCGATCGGCGAGGCGGCGGAGCTCACCAACATCGGGATCCTGCTCGCCTTCGCCGTCGTGTGCACCGCGGTCATCGTGCTCCGCTACCGGCGGCCCGAACTGCCCCGGGCCTTCCACACGCCGCTCATGCCCTTCACCCCGGCGGTCGGTGTCGTCGCGTCGATCTGGCTCATCACCTACCTGCGGGTGGAGACGTGGATCCGCTTCGTCGTCTGGTTCCTGATCGGCCTGGTCATCTACTTCGGCTACTCCTACGGGCACTCCAAGCTGGCCGGGCGGGGCCCGGACACGCCCGTGGGCGGGGGCCCGTCGGCGTAGCCCGCTGCCCGCTGCCCGCTGCCCGCGGGCCGAGCACGGCCGGCCCGCGGCGCGCCGCAGCAGCCGTACTTCGGGGTGGCTCACCACGAGATCGCCGCGGCCGTACTCCACCCGTGGCGGGTCCGGGCGAGGGGCGGGCCGGCGGGTCGCGTCGGCCCGGGGTGCGGAGGGCTGGCGGTGGTGGCGTCGGCGGCACCACATCGGCATGCCGAACCACAGCCAGATCACGCCGCCGAGGATCCGGGTGCCGGAGCCGCAGGCGTCGCCCTGTCGTACTCCGCCTGAAGTCTCGGTGAACGGAGGCGCGGGGTTTCCTCGCCGCCGGTTCGCCCGTGAGCGCGCGCCTGGCTGTACATCGTCAACTCGATGCCCGTGCCGCCTTACGACCCCGGTCGTTCGCCGCCCTGCCCGCGGCGGCGGGCCGCCGCCGCGATCAAGCCCCCGGCCGGTCCCCCTGCCGCCGCACCATCTCGGCGATCCAGACCGGCGCGAAGGGCGAGGTGCAGCCCGGGGAGGTCGGGTAGTCCTTGAGCACCTCCAGGCGCTCGCCGATGTCGACGGCGCGGGCGCGGTACTCGGCGTGCTCGATCCCGATCTGGGCCAGGCAGTGGTTCATCGCCCACTGCAGTCGGTCCGGGGCGTCCTTCATCTCCGCCTCGATGATGTCGAGCAGCCCTGCGAGATCGAGGCCCTCGGGCTTCTTCGCCACCCGCTCGGTCGTCAGCGCCCAGCCGGCGCTCGCGACCACCGGATCCGGGTCGGCGAACCAGGTCGGACGCAGTTCTTCGGCGTGCGGGCTCTTCTTCACCACGTAGTTCACGAGCCAGTCGTGGACCTTGGGCGTGCGCGCCGTGCGCAGCATGGCGTCCAGCTCGTCACGCTCGAACGCCTTCGGGCGGCAGATCAGGATCGCCAGCAGTCCGGCCGCGGTGTCGTCCGTCTCCCAGAGCTGGCGCGCGAGCTCCTGCTGCGTCTTCAGGCGCTTCGCGAGCGCACGCAGCTTGCCGAGGTTCACTCCGTGGTCGTCGCCGTGCCTCTCGTTCACCGCGCGTGTCTTCGGGTCCTCGAGCGCGGCCAGTTCGGCCATCACCTCGGCCAGGGTCGTTTCGGCCACCTCGGTCTCCCTTCCGTCGCGCGGAACTCAGCCTACGACGGGCGCCGGCCCCGTCCGTGCCGTACGGGGCCGGCGCCCTTCCTCAGCCCGGGTACGACTGGAGCTCCCACAGGGTGCCCCCGGGGGTGCGGACGTGGGCCGTGCGCAGGCCCGGCCCCCAGGCGGGGCGGTCCTGGGGCTCGGCCACCGGTTCGGCGCCGTGGTCCAGGCAGAACGCGTAGCCCGCGTCCACGTCGGTGACCCGGCTGACCAGCATGGACGGGTCGCCGGCGGTCGCGCTGAGCGGCAGGTCGGCGGGCATGGCGGCACGGTCGAAGAGGGCGAGGACTCCCTGCCCGTCGACGTCCCAGCCCGCGTACGGGCCCTGTTTGCCGCCGCGGGTCCGGCTGGCGCCGAGGAGGGCGGGCAGGGTGGTGTCGTAGAAGTCGAAGGCCGCGTCGAAACGGTCCACGAGCAGCCGCGGGTGCAGGGCGTCCATGGGGGTCCCCTCCAAATCAGTAGGTGTGCACCTATGTTTGGTCGCAGCCTACAATCACCTCCATGCACGACTCCCCGGCCCACCCGGCGCACCCGGCGCACTCGACCCCCGGCCTCGCCGCGTTCACCCCGTACCTGCTCTCCAAGGTCGGCAGGACCGCCCGCGCGCGGGTCGGTGACCGGCTCGCCGCCCGGGGCCTGCGGATGTGGCACATGGCCGTGCTGTCCTCCCTCGCCGCGGACGGCCCGCAACCCCAGCGCGACCTCGCGACCCGGCTCGCCGTCCACCCCAGTGACATGGCCAAGGTCCTGGACGAGCTGACCCGTGCCGGCTGGGTCGACCGCGAGCGCGACTCCGCCGACCGCCGCCGGATCACGGCCACCCTCACCGCCGCCGGCCGCACGGCCCTCGCCGAGCTCGAAGCCGAGGTGGCGGCCGTGCAGGACGCACTGCTCGCCCCGCTCGACGCCGACGAGCGGAACACCCTGCACCGGCTCCTGCTGCGACTGCACACGGCGACCGGATGAGCCGCCCGACGCCCGCGCCGGTTCAGACGACCGGCTCGCCGATGCCCAACAGGTTGCCCTCGCTGTCACGGAACCAGGCGGCGCGTTCGCCCCGGGCCCCCTTGCTCGGGTAGTTCCCGTCGATCTCGGCGATCCCGTTCCTCGTGCGGAACCCGGGCACGTCGACGTCCTCGAACACCACCCCGCGCTGCCGGAGCTCCGCCACGACCGCCTCGACGTCGTCGACCTGCCACCCCATCTGGGTGAACGTGCCGGGCGAGGCCCCCGTCGACGCGAACACCGCGAACTCCGTTTCACCGCACCGGTACAGCAGCCCGCCGGGCCGTTCGTCGACGGGCTCCAGCCCGAGCTGCTCGGCGTAGAAGCGCCGCGCCCGTTCGAGGTCCCGGGCGGGCAGCCTGGTCGCCACACGGCCCCGGGCCAGGAGGTTGCCGCTCTCTGCGTTCATGCCCCCACTGTGCCGACCTGGGACGCCCGAAAGACGCGACGACAGGCGGGTGCCACCGCGAAGGAGCAACGACACCCGCCCGGCGCAGGGTCAGGAACCGGAGCCGACCGCGGTCCGGCGGGCCTGGAAGAGCCCCCAGCGCAGCAGCCGGCGCCGGGTGATGTCCGTCCACAGGGGCAGGTTCGCGAGCAGGTCGTCCAGGTAGGGCCGGCTGATGACGTCCTGCAGCTCGGGGGCGCGGCGGCGCACTTCCTCCTCGAGGCGCGCGTAGTGGGTGGCGATCTCCTCCGTGTGATCGTCGAAGTCGGCTGCGAGGCCGAGCCCGGACAGGTGGTCCAGGTAGAACGACGGGGTCGCCAGCGTCTGCACACCCAGGCGGGACAGCGCCGGGCGCACGTCCTGCGGCGCCGTGGTATCGGCCGCCATGACGTCCGAGAAGACCAGCGCCCCGCCCGGCTTCAGCATGCGTACCGCCTCGCCGAGCGCGCCGTCCCGGTCTTCGACGTGGCACAGGACCTCCAGCGACCACACCACGTCGAAGCGTTCCGCTTCGAAGGGCAGTCGGTTGAGGGAGCCGGTGACCACCTCGATCAGCCCGTCCAGCCCCTGTCGGGCGTTGGCCGCGCGGTGCCGCCGGTTGTGCCCCTCGCTGAGGTCCAGGGCCACCACCCGGCAGCCGAACCGTTCGGCGAGCGCGCGGGCCGAGCCGCCGTATCCCGAGCCGAGGTCGAGGACCGTCGCGTCCGGACCGAGCAGGTCGGCGACCCCGTCCGCGGCGCGCTGCACCGTGCGGTGCGAGGCGTCCGCGATCGCCTCCTGCGGGTGGGCGTACATGCCGACGTGGATGTCCTCACCGCCCCAGACGGCGTCGTAGAAGGCGTCGACGTCGCTGGTCTCGTAGTAGCGGCGGGTCCAGTCCTCGTGCTCCGCTGACGTGCTGCTGCCGTGCTCGGCGTGATCAACCATGGTGGGTCATTTCCCCACGTCGACGTGTTCGACGCACCCCGGTCCGGCCGTCACCCGCGGCAGCGTACGGGGCACACCGCGCACGAAGGGACGGGGCCGGGGTCAGGAGCCCGGACGGACCGGGCGGGGTCGGTCCGTCCGGGAAGGTGATCAGGCCAGCGGGCGGCAGAGCAGCGCGTCCGGGACGCCGCCGTGCATCCACTTCCAGGTGTAGGCGACGCCGGCGAGGTACTCGCCGTCGGCGCACTGGCCCTTGTAGTAGCCGGGCGCCCAGTCGCTGGCGGCGGACCCCCCGGTGGCGGGCCGGTTGTCGCCGTGGTCGAACCAGACGACGCGGCCGGTGCCGGGTAGCGGCGCGGCGGCGGGTGCGCACAGCAGGGCCGACATGGCGTTGCGGTTGACGCTGTAGCCGACCGCGTAGGAGTCCTTCGGGCATGCGAGCTTGTTGTAGCCGCTCGCCCAGTCGCCGCCGGTGACGTAGCGCTCGTCGGTGACGTTCACCCAGGGCCCGGCCCCGGTGGCGGGCCGGCCGGCGTCGGTGCACAGGCCGCGGCTGTCACTGCGGCCGAGGCCGACCAGGCGCTGCCCGTCGGGGCAGTTGCCCTTGCGGTTGCCCGGACTCCAGTCGCCCTGCGCGAGCATCCGCGCGGAGACGTTCTGGTCGGCGAAGTCGAGGTCGAGCATGTTCCAGCGGGTGGTCTCGGATACGGGACCGGAGCGGGAGGGGGCGTTCACGAGCTTGTTCCAGTCGGCGGCGCGCCAGTCGCCGGGGCCGTCGAGACCGAGCTCGTTGCCGGCCCGGTCGTAGGAGAGGGCGGCCCAGTCGTCCTGCGGCGCGCCGTCGGGACCCGTCCAGCCGACCAGCGGCCACAGGGCGAAGTCCGTGTCGTTGCGGACCAGGACGTCGGTGAACGCCGCGAACCAGGTCTTCTCCTGCGCGTTGGTGGAGCCGCGGCCCGCGGCACCGAACTCGCTGATCCACACGGGTGCGGTGAAGTGCTGCCCGGCCCGGGTGACGAACAGCGCCTGCTCGTCGACGACCTGGGCGAGTCGCTCGGGGGTGAAGTCCTGGTACCGCGGGTCGTCGGTGGCGCCCCATCCGCTGCCGGCCCCGGTGTTGGCGGGACCGGTGTAGCCGTAGAAGTGGGCGGCGTAGACGAGCTTGTCCGACCGGATGAGGGTGTTGGACAGGGTGGCGACCGGGGTGAGCAGCGGGCGGCCGTGGCTGAAGAGGGCCGCGGGGATGCCGTACCAGTTGATGCCCTCCATGACGACGAGCATGTCGGGTGCGGCCTGGAGGATGCGGTTCCCGGCGTTCTCGAAGGCGTTGTAGGCGTCGTGTTCGTTGCCCCAGCCCCAGTTGGGGTCGTTCCAGGTGTCGCGGCGGATCTCGTTGCGCAGGTCGGCACCCACCACGCGCTTGTTGGCCTTGTAGCGGTTCACGAGGAACAGCCAGTTCTCCTCCCACTGCCGGGTCGACTGGCCGCTGTTCCAGCGCTCGTTGCCGTCCAGGCCGCAGCAGAACCGGTAGCTGGTGGTGTGGTTGTTGAGGATGACGGCGAACCCGTCGGCGGTCAGGGCCTCCACGACCGCGTCGAAGACCTGGAGCGGGGTCCTGCCCTTCAACTGGGGGTTGGCGGCCACGGCGGCGTCCGAAACGGGAGTGCTGTCGTGGACCAGCGCGTCGGCGTAGGGCAGCCGGATGCTGTTGAGCCCGAGGCGGTGGAAACCGGCGAGGATCTTCGCCATCGGCGCCCGGTCCAGGCCGAGGGGGATGTTGTACGACATCTGGTCGGCCTGGTGGTTCGCGGGGTCGTTGACATCCCCGCTCCCTTCCCAGGTCCCCTGGGCTCCGGCCCAGTTGCCCGACTTCAGCTTGAAGCGGTTGCCGGAGGCGTCGACGACGTACCGGCCGCGGGTGCTGAGGGGGCCCGTCCATGATGCTGCGAGCTGGGCGCCGGTCAGCGGGGCGGCGGACTCCGCGGCGGACCCGGCCTTCGACGCGGTCGCGGTCGCGGGTGCGGCGGCCGGCGCAGACGCCGGCGCCGGCGCGGCCTGGGCGCCCGCGGCCGCGGCACCGGCGAGGAGGGACGCCGACGCAAGGGCCGCCAGCAGGGCGGGCAGTGTGCGTCCGGCCGTTCTGGCGCGGGCAGGGGAGAACAGGGCAGCTCTCATCGGTCCCTCCAAGGGTGGGGTGAGGGTGGCGGTTCGGGCGGGCCGGAGCCCCGGCCGGAGGCCGGAGGTCGGACACCTCAGCTGGACGACGGTCGCCGCCGGCGCGGGCGAGGCTCTCGTACGGGGCGCGGACCGGCACACCGACAACGTTGTCGGAACACGGCTGATCCCCATGCGCGGACGCACGTCTGCCGGACGCACTGCCCGCTCGCGCAGGGCAGCCATTCGAGGTGCATGGCGAGGGCGGGCCTTCCGGCGGGCATCGGCTACGGTCCGGGCGGGCACGCCTGGCGCACGCCCCGGTCGGGGGACGAGTCTAGGGTCCGACACCGGCCTCGGGAAGCCACGTGGCGCATCCCAACAAGCGTAATTTCAGAGGGAGTTACCGGGGAATGCGGACACGTGGGGCCTTTCACCCGGCGGGTCGGCCCCACCCCGGCCCGCCGTGGCGCGCGAAGGCGCGTGGACGGCATCGACGCCCTCGCGTGCACGAGTGCCCGCCCGGGCCCGCACCCGTACAGGAGGCCGCGGCAGTCCCCGGGCGGCACGAGCCGTCCCCGCTCAGCGTGCCGGGGCGGCCCCGGGGCGGAGGAGGGCCTGCAGCAGCGGGCGGAAGTGGGCGAAGTCCGGGGTCGGCAGCTGCGGGTCCCTCGCCGCCTCGTCCCAGCGGCGGACCGCGACGGCGTCCTGCGCACCCGGGTGGGACTCGAAGACGCGCGCCTGCTCGTCCGTCATCGGACCGCCCTGGACGTGCAGGGTGTGGACGGACGCCTCGGAGAGCAGGTCGTAGGAGGCGGGCTCGACGGTGCAGAGGTAGCGCTTCGCGGCGACGTGCAGCCGGACCGGCTCGGTCACCTCGGGGTCGAACCACTGGTCGAGCCAGTCGGCTCCGGTGTGGCTGTGCCGGATGTCGGTGCCGTGCTCCATCAGGTCGCGCCCGGTGACCGCGCCCCGGAAGTGGCCGACGCCGTGCAGCAGCGCGGCGGCGATCAGGTGCGGCGGGGCGCCGGCCGCCTCGGCGAGGGCGCCGGCCTGGAGCATGTGCTGGGCCTGGGTGACGGCCTCGCCGAGGTACTCGGCGCTGCCCTCGCCCTCGAGCAGTTCGGCGAGGACGTCGAGGGGGTGCGCGGTGGCGGCGGTCATGCGGAGGTCTTCTTCCTGCGGAGTACGGCGAGGGTGGACGCGAGCCCGTCGATGTCGGCGTGGGCGCCCTGGAGGTGGCGGTCGCCGGATTCGGAGAAGGCCGTACGGGCGTGCAGCAGCCGCGTGTTGTCGAAGACCAGGCAGTCGCCGGGGGCGAGCCGGAACTCCAGCTGGAGCCGCCTGCGGAGCAGCAGCTCGCCGAAGCGCCGGTACGCGGCGTAGAACGCGTCCAGTACCTCGGCCGGCTCGTGCAGGGTGGCGGTGGAGCGGTTGTTGAAGCGGATCTCCCGGATCCGTCCGGCGGGGTCGGTGCCGATCAGCGGCCGGTGGGCGCGCAGCTCGGTGCTGCCGTCGGCGAAGGCGAAGGGGACCGGCACGCGGGTGAGGACCTCGTACGCCTCCGGGTCCTCCTCCCGCAGCAGCGCCGCCGCGTGGAAGCCGTCGACGAGGCCGGAGTCGCCGCCCTGGGCCGCGTTGGTCAGGCAGTGCAGCAGCTGGAGCGTCGGAACCGGGTCGCGGTAGGGGGTGTCGGTGTGCGGGGTGACGCGGGCGCCGGTGAAGGCGAGGTTGCTGGGGTCGGCCTCGACGCGCACCTCGAACAGCTCCCCGTAGTTCGTCTCACGGACGAAGCCGAAGTTCTGCGCGACGTCGAGGACCTGCCGGTCGTGGACCGGGACGCCGCGGAGCAGGACGAACCGGAGCGGTGCCCGTCGGGCGCCCAGACGACCTCGCGCGCGGGCGCACCGTCCGCGGTGCGGGCGTCGTGGACGGAGTCGACCGCGAGCCCTGCGGGCAGTTCGGTGATCTGGAACAGCTTCTGGCCGTTGCGGGGATCCCGGCAGGCGGTGCAGGGGTGGTTGTCGCGCAGCCAGAGCGGCGGTGCGGACGCGGGGGAGGACATGAGCGGAGCTCCAGCTGGTACGGACGGCTTCGCCGACATCGGGGAGCTTCGCAAAGAGCGGTGACCCGGTGGTTACGCGCAGGTGGACACCGGAACGAGCCGTACCGCCGGCCGGGGGAGGCGGGCCGGCGGTACGGGACCGGGTGGACAGCGGGGGCGTGGCCGGTCCGTGGCGTCAGCCGGTGAAGGTCCACTTCTGGTTCGGGTTGCCGCTGCACCACCAGGTCTGCACCGGGGTCGCGTCGGCCGGGTCGTGGCCGCGGACGTCCACGCACTTGTCGGCCGGGACGTTCACCAGGTCCCGGGTGGTGCCGTTGTGGTCGAAGCGCTGCGCCCCGGTGCCGTTGCAGTCCCACAGCTGGACCTTGGCGCCGGGCTCCGTCGACGCCGCGTCGACGTCCAGGCACTTGCCGAGGGCCCGCACCGTGCCGTCGCCCGGCAGGGTCCAGCGCTGGGCGTCGGTGCCGTTGCAGGTGTACAGCTGGACCCGGGTGCCGTTCGCGGTCTGCGACCGGGCCACGTCCAGACACTTGCCGGCCAGGCCGACGAGGGTTCCGGTGCGGCCGCCTCCGCCGCCGTCCGAGGTGGTGACGCGGACGTGGTCGACGACGAGGTGGTTCGGGAACTGCGTCGAGCCGTCCGGGTCGCCCGGCCAGTCGCCGCCCACCGCCAGGTTGAGGATCAGGAAGAACGGCTTGTCGAACGCCCACTGGCGGCCGCCGAGGTCGGCCGGCGTGCGGCGCTGGTAGACCTGGCCGTCGACCGACCAGGTGAGCGAGCCGGGTGACCAGTCCACGGCGAAGGTGTGGAAGTCGTCGGCGAACGCCCGCCCGCCGGACAGGGTGTACGCGGCTCCGATGCCTCCCGCGCCCGAGTAGCCGGGCCCGTGGAGGGTGCCGTGCACGGTGGAGGGCTCGTAGCCGACGTTCTCCATGACGTCGATCTCACCGCTGTCCGGCCAGCCGACCTGGCCGATGTCATGGCCGAGCATCCAGAACGCCGGCCACATGCCCTGCCCGCGCGGCACCTTCATCCGCGCCTCGACGTGCCCGTACTGCTGGGTGAACCGGCCGGCGGTGTTGAGCCGGGCCGAGGTGTACTCGCACCGGCCGTACCAGCACTGGTGGTCACCGGGATTCTCGCGGCGGGCGGTGATCACCAGGTTGCCGTGGCCGTCGAGTGCGGCGTTGGCCGCGCCGGTCGTGTACCACTGCCGCTCGTGGTTGTTGACGTTGTCGCCCGTCTCGACCTGCCACCTGCGGGGGTCCACGGCGGACCCGGCCGGGCCGTCGAAGTCGTCCTCGAAGGTGACGGCTGCGGCGGCCGGCGCCGGGGCGTGCTGCCCGACGGGCTGCGGTGCGGCCGTGCTGGCCGGGCCCTGGCCGAGGGCGAGGGACAGGGCGGCGGTGGCGAGCGCCGCCAGCCGTAAGCTGCGGCTGCGCGGGGGTGTGGACATGGGGCCTCGCTTCGCGTATTGGTCCAGACCTGCCGGTGAGGGGAGTGAACCTCGCATGGCGTGTACTGGTCAAGGCCCGCTCGTGTTCGGCCCCGTCATGCGGGGCTCTCGGTCGGCTCCTCACCGGGAGCCGCCGCCGGGGTCGCCGCCGGAGAGGTCAGTGGGGCGGCGAGGTAGGCCAGCAGGCCCGCGATCTCGTGGTCGGCCTCCGCGGGGTGGCGGAACCGTGCGCCGGGGGCGATGACGTAGCGGTTGCGCCGACCGTCCCGGGTCCGCGTGAGGTACCCGTCGGTCTCCAGGTCGGTGACGATCGCCTGCACGGTGCGCTCGGTCAGGTCACAGGTCGCCGCGATGTCGCGCAGCCGGATCCCGGGGTCGCGCGCGATGGTGATCAGAACCCGGGCGTGGTTCGTCAGGAAGGTCCAGCGGCTCCGGCGGGAATCCGTGTGCTCGTTCTCCACGTGAGCATTCTTGAGTCCCTGCTCGCGAAAAGCAACTCCAGAATTGATTTTCCGGTGTCACTTGACGTGTGTCCACGGCCCCGGCAGGGTTCAGGTAAGCGGAAACGGACTTCCGCATGACCGAGCATTCGCGCAACGCCCGCAAGCACTCGTGCCCAAGGAGCGAAGACGATGACCTTCACGGCCATGCTCGACGCAACGGCCTGGACGACGACCCCTACGACGACCACCATCCCCACCGACCCCACCCCCGCGCCCGACGGGCTGCCCGAGGTGTCCCAGCCGAGGGAACTGTCCACGTCCGAGGCCCGGCAGCTGACCGGCGTGTTCTTCGAGCGGCTGCGGAGCCTCGAGGAGGGGACCCGGGAGTACCAGTACGTGCGCAACACGCTGATCGAGATGAACCTCTCGCTGGTGCGGTTCGCGGCCCGCCCGTTCCGCAACCGCCCCGGCGGCCCCGAGAACGAGGACATCATCCAGGTCGGCACCATCGGCCTGATCAAGGCCATAGACCGCTACGACCCGGCGCGCGGGACGCAGTTCACCACGCTCGCCCTGCCGTACATCACGGGCGAGATCAAACGCCACTTCCGGGACGCCACCTGGGCCGTACGGGTCCCGCGCCGCCTCCAGGAGAGGCGCTCGCAGCTGGCGAAGGCCACCGAGCAGCTCACCGCCGTACTCGACCACGAGCCCACCCCCGCGGAACTCGCGGCACATCTGGGCCTGACCGAGGACGAGGTCCGCGACGGCCTGGTCGCGGCCAACGGCTACTCCACCCAGTCCCTCGACGCCCCCCAGGAGTGCGCCGCCCCCGGCACGCAGGCGCCCGGGACCGGCCGGGCCCCGCGCACCTTCGCCGAGACCCTGGGCGAGGTCGACCCCGCCCTGGAGGCGGTCGAGGACCGGCACGCCCTCGCGCCCCTCCTCGCCGACCTGGACGAACGCTCGACGCGCGTCCTGGAACTGCGCTTCGGCCGGGAGATGACCCAGGCCGAGATCGGCGCGGAGATCGGCCTCTCCCAGATGCACGTCTCCCGCCTCCTCTCCCGCACGCTGGGCGCCCTGCGCGAAGAGCTGCTGAACGGCTGACCCGACATGAACAGCCTCCTCGGACTGCTGACCGTCACGGGCGGATCGATCCTGCTCACCCTCACCGCGGGCTGGCTCATCGACCTGCTGCTGCGCCGCGCGGACGCCCGCCACCCCGAGACGCCCCTCTGGAACATGCTGCGCCGCTGCGGCCCGTCCGTGCGGGTCCTGCTGCTCACGGCGATCCTGCGCGGGGCGTACCGGCAGATCGCGTGGCAGCCGCTGCAGGATCACGAGGCGGCCGTGGGCCGGATCCTGACGCTCGTCCTGATCGGGGCGGGCGCGTGGTTCGTCGTCCGCGTCACCTCCGCCGTGGTCGAGTCCTCGTACGCCCGCTACGCCCTGGGCACGCGCGACCCCTCCCGGGTGCGCCGGGTCCGTACCCAGGTGACGCTCATCATGAGGATCGTCACCGCCGTCGTCGCCGTGGTCGCAGCGGCAGCGATGCTGCTCGCCTTCCCCGCCTTCCGCGCCGTCGGCACCTCGCTGCTGGCCTCGGCCGGCATCATCGGCATCGTCGCCGGCGTGGCGGCCCAGTCCACCCTCGGCAACCTCTTCGCCGGCTTCCAGATCGCCTTCGGCGACATGGTGCGCATCGGTGACACGGTCGTCGTCGCCGGAGAGTGGGGCGTGGTGGAGGACGTGACGCTCACCTTCCTGGCCGTGCGCACCTGGGACGAGCGCCGGATCACCATGCCCGTCTCGTACTTCACCGGGCGCCCCTTCGAGAACTGGTCGCGCGGCGGGATCCAGATGACCGGCACGGTCTTCCTCCACTGCGACCACACCGCCCCCGTGGCGCTGATGCGCGAGAAGCTGCGGGAGATCCTGGACGGCTGCGAGGCGTGGGACGGCCGCGGCTGGGACCTCGCCGTCACCGACACCACCCCCAGCACCATCGTGGTGCGGGCGATCGTCACCGCCAAGGACCCGGACGACCTGTGGAAAGCCCGCTGCACCGTGCGCGAACAGCTGGTCGCCTGGCTGTCCGAGAAGCACCCGTACGCCCTCCCGCGCGTCGCCACGTCCACGGCAGCCCCCGCACCCCGGGAGGCGGAACCCGGGTACGGATACTGACCGGCGGAGCGAGGGAGCAGCGGGCAGCAGCCGTACCGCAAGGACCCGTCCGGTGCGGTACGGCTGCCACGGCTGGTACGGACCGGCCACTCAGCTGGTGCAGGTGGTGCCGGGGGCGGGCAGCTCGCGGGTCGTCAGGTAGCGGTTGGTGGCGTCCCGGACGCACGGGGAGACCAGTAACATGCTGTAGTCGTCGCCCTCCCGGGCCAGGACGACGCTGCCCGGCAGCTGGGCCGCCATGGCCGCTCCCGCCTCGAACGGGGCCAGCGCCTGGTGGGTGGACTGCAGGACCAGTGCGGGCGGAGCGCCGCTCACCGCCGGCCCGGCCTTGACGGGCACGGAGGTACGGGGCGGGGGGAAGGCGGTCGCATCGCCCTCCTGGGCCTGGACGATGGCCTCGGCCAGTTCCCGCCGTACGGGATGGGGCAGGGTCAGGTAGTCCTGCGTCGCCCCGTGGATGTCCTCACCGGTCAACGGCTCGTGGGCCGTGCTGCCGGTCCCGGATCGGAGCGCGGTCGGCCCGGGCGACGAGGGCGTCGTACTCGGCCGCCACGTTCTTGCCGCGCAGCGCGCAGTCCTCGGCCCCGGCACACCAGGCGGCGAAGCGGTCGAAGGCCGTCTCGGCGGTGGCGGCCTCGCGGACCGGCATCCACTGCAGCACGCTCCTCGGGCGCACCTACGCCGCGCTCCACCCCGGCAGGCTGCGCACCGTGGTCCTCGACACCGCCCTGGACGACACCGGCTCGCTCCTCGAACGGACAGCTGGTCGATCGAGGAGCCGCCCGCGCCGTCGTTGAGCAGCAGGGTGCCCTGGCGGCGCGCCCTGTCGTCGGCCGGCCGGCGGACCAGCGCGAGGGTGAGGCTCCCGTTGCCCGGGCGGGACCGGTCGACCGGTACCCGGAGCGACCCGCACTGCAAGCCCTTGAGTTCGGAGTCGGCGCAGGCGCGCCGGTCGATACGGGCGGTGGACGTCGGCCGGCCGGCCGGTTCCGGTTGGGCCAGCGCCGGTACGGTGACGGCGGTCATGAGGACGCAGCGGGCGGCGGCGATCCAGCCGGCGCGCTTCCGGTTCCTCGGCATGCCGGTTCTTCTCATGTTCGTGTTCCGTGGTCGTCCGACCCCGGCGGACCGGCCGGGCGGGTCCGCCGGGGTGGTCCGGCGCGCTCCCGCACGGGGAGGGGTCGGCGGGAGCGCGCCGGACGCGGGGGTGGGCTGTGGCTGCGGTGCGGTGCAAGCGCTCCGCGGGTCAGCCCGCGGCGTCCTCCAGGGCGCTGTCGGGGACCCAGGAGCCGTGGACCCCGGCGGGCACCCGGTGGGGCAGGTGGACGGTGGCGATCGGGTCGAGGCCGGAGGCGTCGAGGACCAGCAGCTGCGAGGCGTCCTGCTTGAGGTCGGAGACGACGGTCAGGAGGTAGCCGTCGTCCTCGGACGTGGCACGGTCGGCGGGGACGAACACGGCCTCGCTGGGCAGCCGCGCGTCGCCGACCTGGTGGATGCGGCGGGCTCCGCTGCTGCGGTCGTACTTGACGATGCCGTAGCCGCCGAGGCCCTTCTCGTCGGGGAAGGAGATGGCGTACTGGTAGCGGTTCTCGCTGCCCAGGTACTCCTCGTTGAGGGTCGGGAACTCCACGGGCAGGTCGTCGATGATCTCCTCGCCGACGGTGCCGTCGGCCAGGTCGACGACCCAGCGGCGGGTGTAGGAGCGGGCGGCGGGCTCGCTGCCGCGCCCGGGTGCGCCGACCCACCAGTTCCAGGAGAGGCGGAAGCCCTCGCGGTCCACGGTGGGGCCTTCCAGGACGATGCGGCCCCGGCCGTCCTCGTAGGCGTTGGCGACGTGCAGCATGTTGCCCGGTTCGACGGAGAACCAGCGGATGCTGCGGGAGCCGTCGCCGCCGCGCGGCATGACGCCGATCCGCGCGGGTTGCCGGTCGTTCCAGCCGTACGGGATGCCGGAGTGCTCCGAGGGGTCGAAGGTGACGTTGCCCTCCATGAAGACCACGTGGTGGCGGGTGACGGCGAAGTCGTGCTTGAGCGCGGCGGTGGCTCCCGGGACCTCGCTGCTGTGGACGACCTCGCCCTTGGCATCGGAGACGTAGTAGGTCAGGAACGGCGGGAACGGCGAGGACCCGAAGAAGTGGAGCTCGCCCGTCCGCGGGTCCTCCTTGGGGTGGGCGGTCATCGCGCTGTGCAGCTTGCCGCCGAAGTCGTGGGCGCCGACGGTTTCCAGCTCGGGGGTGAGCTCGAAGGGGAGGTTCGCCTCGCACAGGGCCAGGAGGCGTCCACCGTGCTCGATGATGTGGGTGCCGGCCACGCTGGCCGTCAGGTCGGGGCCGTGCTCGGTCATGTACGGGGCGCCGTCGAGGGCGGGGGTGTGGACCCAGCGGTTGCGGTACCACTCGGCGCGGCCGTCGCGCAGACGGATTCCGTGGACCATGCCGCTGCCCCTGAACCAGTGGGTGGGGGTGATGCCGGGCTTCGGGTTGTGCCCGTTGCGGAGCAGTCGGCCGGTCAGCTCCGGCGGCAGGGAGCCCTCGACGGTGAGCTCGGTGGCGGTGACCTCCTCGACGAGGGGGGTGTAGTGGCCGGTGAGGTAGGGCTTCGCTGCGGTCATGTCGGGAACCTCTTTCGGTGGATCGGAGAACGAGCGGACGAGAGCGGGGGCGCCGTGGCGTGACGGCAAATCAGGCGGTCTGCTCCGCACGGGCCTTGAGGTGGGCGAGCCAGCCCTCCAGGGAGCCGTGGAGGAGTCTGCGGAGGTCGTCGGCCGCGGCCTCGACCGGATCGCCGCTCCAGGACTCCTCGGTGTGGACGACGACGCGGTCGCCGTCCTCCTCGAAGGTCCACACGTGCACGCCGGTGATGCCGGCGGCCGGACCGCCCCAGACGATCCGCCGCCCGGGGACCAGTTCGTGCACGGTGGAGGTGATCTCCAGGCCGCCGCTGCGCCAGCCGAAGGAACTGCCGGGCGCCAGCGGGCCGTCGTCGGGCCGCGCCCGGTCGATGTCCGGGTTCCAGGTGGGCCAGGCGGCGATGTCGGTGTGCACCGCCCACACGGTCGTGAGCGGGGCGTCGATCACGGTGCTCAGACGGACGACGACGGGTGCGGTTTCGTCGATGGTGACCATGGTTCTGCTTCCTGTCGGATCGTTCCGTGTCCGGTCGACACGGACGGGTGGGGTGCGGCCGTGGCCCGAGCCGGGGGACACGCCCCGTCGGCGCAGTCGCAGCGGCGGGTGCCGCGGGTGAGGAACAGTGCGAGGACCGCCGTCGCCGCCAGGACTGCGGCCGAGACCACGAACGCGGTTCGGTAGCCCGCGGTGAGGGCTTCCAGCGGGGGCTGACGGCCGGCCGCCCGGGCGGTGACGGAGCCGGCCAGGGTGGTCAGGGCGGCCAGGCCGATCGCGCCGCCGACCTGCCGGGTGGTGTTCACCAGTCCGCCCGCCAGGCCCGCGTCCTGCGGCGGTACGCCGTCCACGGCGAGCGCGGTGAGTTGGACGAACGCGACGCTCAGGCCCAGGCCGACCAGGATGCTGGGGCCGAGGACGTCGACGGCGTAGCTGCCGTCGGCGCTGATCCGGGAGAGCCACAGCAGTCCGGCGGCCTCGGTGAGCAGGGCCGCGGTCACGGCCGCGGGGGCGCCGACGCGCCGGGCGATGCGCGGGGCGAGGGCGGAGCCGAGCATGTTGGCCGCGGCGAAGGGGAGTTGGCCCGCTCCGGTGGCCAGCGGGCCGGATCCGAGGACCTGCTGCTGGTAGAGCGGGAGGAAGAAGAACAGGGCGATCCACACGGACCCCAGCAGCGCCATCAGCACGTTGCCCGCGGCGACCCGGCCGGTGGTGAACAGCCGTGGCGGCACGAGCGCGTTCGGCCGGCGCAGCTCGATCACCGTGAAGGCCGTGAGCAGCGCGGCGGCGGCGCCGAGGGAGCCCAGGACCCGGGCGTCGGCCCAGCCCGTGCCCCGTGCCGTGGTCAGGCCCCAGACCAGGCAGGTCAGCGCGAGGGCGACGGTGGCGGTGCCCAGCAGGTCGAACCGGCCGGCCTGCTGCGCTGCCGCCGAGCGCGGTACGAACGCCACCACGCCGGCGAGGACCAGGGCCGCCCCGAGCGCGACCGCATGGAAGGTCCAGGGCCAGCCCCACGCCTCGGTGAGCGCACCGCCCAGCAGCACCCCACCGGCCCCTCCGGCGCCGGATACCGCCCCCCACACGCCCAGGGCCCTGCCGCGTCCGGTCCCGGACGGGAACAGGGCCATCGCCAGGGCGAGTGCGGCCGGGGCGATGGCGGCGGCGCCGAGAGCCTGGAGGGCGCGCGCCGCGATCAGTACGCCGGCGGACGTGGCCAGTCCGGCCGCCAGCGAAGCCGCCGCGAACAGGGCGAGCCCGGCGATCAGCACCCGGCGGCGGCCGAGCAGGTCGGCGACCCGGCCGCCCGCCAGGAGCAGCGCCCCGAACGCCAGGCCGTAGGCGTTGACCACCCAGGTGGTCCCGCCGTCCGAGAGCCCGGCCCCGGCCCGGATCTGCGGGAGCGCCACGTTGACGATCGACGTGGCGAGCATGACGGTGAACTGGGCCGCGGCGAGCGCCGCGAGCACCGCCCCGGGTCGGGGAGCCCGGGGTGCCGCCCGGTCCGTCTGTGCGCGTGCTGCGTTCATGCCGCACACACTCGTGCCGGACGCTGTCCACTCTCCAGGCCCGGCGGGGACGGGCGCTGTCCACTGCTGTCCGCAGCTGTCCACCCGCCCCCGCCCGGGGCGCCCCGCGCGGCCAGCGCGACCGCGTGGCTAGCGCGAGTCGTGCAGCTCCTGCTGCCACAGGGCCTCGCAGAGCAGGTCCAGGCCCTGGCGCAGGTGGCGGCGGTACGTGCCGTACGGCAGGCCGAGGCGGCGGGCCGCAGCCTCCTGGGTGGGCGCCCCGGAGAAGTAGCCCGCGGTCAGCGCCTCGCGGGCGCGTACCCCGCGCGGGTCACCGGCGAGGTCGTCGACGGCCCGCCGCAGCAGGCTGCGCAACTCGCCGACCGGCTCGGCGAGGTCCGCCGCGAGGCGGGCGCGCATGAGGGCACAGGCGGCGAAGGCCCCCGCGTCGCGCCAGTGCACCAGTGCCTCGCGCACGGCCTGGTCGAACGCGGAACGCGAGACGGGCGACGGCCCAGACCGGACGGGCGCGGCCTCGTCCGCGGCGGATATGAACCGCATGAGCCACGCCTCCACGGGCACCTGGCGCCAGTCGACGCCGAACAGCCCGTACGTGTACGCGCCGACCCGGGGGCGCGCCCCGGTGTCGGCGAGCGTTGCCCCGACGCGCTCCGCCCAGGCCTCGGCGTCCCGGAAGACGGCGAAGCCGTAGGCGCGGCCGCGGGCGCGGGCGGCCTCCGCCTGGGCACGGGAACTGCTCAGGTCGATGACGCGCGAGGGAACCTGGTACCGCTCCGGGTAGATCGAGAAGCGGCTGACGCCGATGTGCTCGCCGGGGTGCACAGGAGCGGTGGCCTCGGTGTACTGCCATGCGGCGGCGACGACCGGGTCGGTGGCCAGGTCCCGGGGGTCGGCAGGGGCCGGCAGGGCCAGTCGGGCCGTGAACGCCACGATCCGGCCCGTGTCCACGAGCCGGTAGACGCTGAAGGCCTGCGGCTGGCGCTGCGCCCAGTAGCGGACCAGTTCCGCGGAGGCGGCCCCCTCGGTCTCCTCGGCCATGCGCAGCACGATGTCGAGGTCGTCCGGGTGCAGCGGACGGTCGTGCACCTCGTCCTCGCGGGACCAGGTGCGCAGCCTGGCCAGGGTCTCGCCCTCCCGGAAGAGGTAGAACAGTTCGTCGGTGACCGTCCACACCCGGTCCTCGGGTGCTTCGCGCAGGATGCGCAGGTATTCGTCCGACAGGCGCCGGCGCATCGTGTCGAAGGCGTTGGGCGCGCGCCAGCGCAGATCGGCGGCGAGGGTTTCGCGGGCCGCGTCGTGCGGGTGGAGCCCCCGGAGCGTGGACTCCATGAAGGGCAGGCCCCTCAGCCACGAGAAGAGCAGGTGGACGTCCTCCCCGGGCAGGACCGCGGCGAGGAGTTCCTCGGACGTCGAGTGGGCCTGCGCGGCCACCTCCAGCGCCCGGCGGTGGGACGCCGTGGGCACCTCGCCGATCAGCCCCGCGAGCAGGGTGCGCAGGACGTCCGCGGAAGGGGCCCAGACCACCAGCTCCTCCCTGCTGCAGCCGGCCGATCCCGCCGCGGCCGCGAGGGACAGGGCCAGCGGGTTGCCGCCGGCGAAGCGGAGCACCCGGTCCCGCAGTTCGGGCCGGATCCCGGCCGTCACGAGCAGGCGCCGGGCCTGTTCCGCGGAGAACGGCTCCAGTTCGGTGACGTGGAGGAGCCCGGACCAGGCCGGGTCGGCGGTCCACTGCGGCTGCGGAGGGCGCCGCCCGGCCAGGACGACGAGCGCGTCGTCCGCTGCGCGCGGCAGGAAGTGGTGCCACAGCCAGCTCTCCAGCCACTGGCAGTGCTCGAACGAGTCCACGAACAGCACCGTGCCCGGAACGTCGAGGAACGGGCCGGCGGCCCGCTCGAAATCGGCCGGGTCCCGGCTGACGAACCGGCCGTCGATCTCGACGATCAGCCGGCCCGCGGCGCGGGCGTGGTCCGCCAGCCGTCGCAGCAGCGTCGACTTCCCGATGCCGCCCGGCCCGCACACGTAGAACGCGAACGGCGCCTGCGGATCGCCGGCCAAAGCCTCCCCGAAGCGAGCGAGTTCCTCGTCCCGGCCGATGAAGGCCCTCACCCGCGCCCTGCTCAGTCTCTCCCCGACGGATGCCACAGCGGCTCCCCACTCCCTCGTCCCAAGGTGTCCTCCGAAGCCGGGCACCGCCTCCTGGGCGGTGCTCCGGCGGTGACCGTGACGGGGCCGGGGACCGTACCGGCGGGCGCCGCGCAGGGCCCCGACCCCGGCGGCGTCATCTGATGGTTCCGAGGTTCCGGTCCTCGGGCCGGCCGTCGATCAGGAGGGTGGTCTCCTCGACGCGCCGGAAGCGGCCGTCGGGGGCCATCAGGGCGAAGAGGTAGACCTCGGTGCGGGAGGTGCCGCCGTCGCGCCGGGTGAGGGTGACGGTGTGGCGGTCGGCGTAGCGCGGGCCGTCGCGGAGTTCCTCGTGGACCTCGACGTGTCCGCTGCCGATCAGGGAGCGCAGCCGTGCCATGTGCTCGGCGAAGGCGGCCCGGTCGCTCCACGCGCCGTTGGTGCGCTGGCGGTAGTCCGGGGCGAAGTGCCGGTCGATGGCCTCCTGCAGGGCGAGGCCCGGGGTGAACAGCAGGTCGTTGATGGCTCGGGTGATGTCGGTCGGTGTCATGGCTGTCTTCGCCTTCGCGAGTGGGGGGTGTTGTGGTGGTCCCGGCTCGTGGAGCCGGGGGATCAGGGGGCCGGCCGGGGGGTGAAGTCCAGCGGCAGTGCGACGGGTCCCCGCGTGTACAGGCCGGTCTCCCGGTAGCGGAAGCCGGGGCTGTGGCGGACCCGGTCGAGGAGCGGCAGCAGCATCGCGGCGACGGGTTCGACCTCGGCGCGTGCGAAGGCGGTGCCGGCGCACTGGTGGAGTCCGCTGCCGAAGGCCAGGTGCCGGGCGGCCGCGGTGAACGAGCGGGCGGTGCCCAGGTCCTGGCGGTGGATGTCGAAGGTGTCGTGGGCGGTGAAGGCGGCCGGGTCCCGGTTGGCCGCGCCGCTCATGCAGTAGACGGTGGCGCCCGCCGGCACGGTGGTGCCGGCGAGGACGGCGTCGTGCTCCACGTGCCGGGGGACGAGCTGGACGGGCGGGGTGTAGCGCAGGGTCTCGGCGATCGCGGCGGCCACCTGCTGCCGGTCCCGTCGGTCCAGCCCGAGGACGTCGAGGGCCACGTCGACGGCGAAGGGCTTGCCGAAGCCGTTGACCAGGTCCATCCGGCCCCGGGGGAGGAGGGGCGCCCGGAGGTCGGCGGCGTTGGCGTGCAGGGCGCGCACCTGGTCCTGCAGGGCCCGGCCGGTGAAGGCGCGGACGACGATCTTTCGCTTGGCGGTGTGCTCCGCCCCGGTCATCTGCGCGAGGACCGGCCCCCGCATCACCGGCTCGGCCCGCACCTGCAGGATCCTGCTCGTGAACGCCTCTTGGTCGGTCAGGACCCGCTGCACGTCCGGGTAGCGGGAGAGGAAGTAGCCGCCGATCGCCGGATCGTAGTGCACCGGAGCGTGCTCCCCCAACTGCGCGAACCAGCGGTACGGGTCAGCGGCGAAGACGTCGTACAGGACGCTGAACGGGCGGTGCACCACGGTCATGGGGAGGACCTCTCGACGTGCGCAGTGGGGGGAGCGGACGGAGGACGCGAACAGCAGCGGCCACGACGACCCGCCTGCGCTACAGGACGAGCGAACTGCGGCGCAGGTTTACCCCGTTGCCCGACCAAAAGTCAGTGGAGGGCCCGTGGCCTGGTCTGTTACGGTCCTGTCGCCGGCCGCGGGACTCCGGCGCGACTTCCGGAACCTGCCTCTGAAGCAATGATTCGCAGCTCGTGCCCCCATTCCCCGGCCGGCATCCGCACCCACGGGGAAAGATTCGGATGGATTCGTACGGCGACCTCGTCGCAGCCGACGACGTACTGCTCTTCGTCAACGCGGCGATCACCTCCACCGGGCAGCGCGAGTTCCACAGCGACGCGGACGAGCAGCGGCTGTCCCTGGACTTCCTCCACGCGTACATGCTGGGGAACTACCGTGACCTGTACGCCGGGGTCCTCGCGCTCGACATCAACGACCACAACGCGGCCCTCATCATCCGCCGGCTGCTGGAATCCCCGGGCGAGGCCACGGTCGAGCAGCGCCGCAACGAGGGCCGTCTGATCGCGGCCCGCCTGGCCGTGCTGCCACCGCAGCGCGTGTACGCACTGTTCGACGCCCTGCGCCGGGCCGGGGTGAACAACCGCCGCACGCGCGCGATCATGCGCGACTGGCTGTCCGGCCGCCGTGACCTCGCGTTCGACGCCGTGAAGTACCGCAGCGGCCTCAAGCGCGCCCTGCGCCACGCACACCTCGCCCCCGCCACCGAGGAGCTGGGGACGTTCGTGTTCGCGCCGACGACCCGCCCGCGCTATGCGACCCCCCTCCTGGAGGCGTGGCGCCGCGCGCACTACGAACAGGCCGCCCTGTACGAGCTGCCCTACACGGCCGCCGAGGGTTTCGCCGCCAGACACGGCATCCCCCGGGACGTCTTCCTGGAGCGCATCGCCCCGCGGATGACCCGCCTGGAGACCCTGCGGCTCCAGGAGTCGGCGCACGGGCGCGCAGCCGCGGGCGTGGCAGCCGACCTGGCCGCGATGCCGCTGACCCGACTGGCGACGTACGTACTGTCCCTGCCGGTCGAGGACCGCCGGCGCCGGCGCACCGAGCTGACCCGCGCCCTCGAAGCGGCCGCCGACCGGGTGGCCGGCGCGCACCGGGGGAGCTGGGGCAGGGTCACCGCCGTCCTGGACGACAGCTTCTCCGCCTTCGGCTCGGTGCACAAGCGTCGCCGGCCGCTGGCCGTGGCCCTGGCCTGCCACCACCTGCTCGCGGCCCTGGCCGGCGACTACACCGCGCTGTGGACGTCCGGACGGACCGACGCGCTGCTGACGTGCCCGTACGGGCCGACGCCGCTGGGCCGGCGCCTCCTCGACGCGCTGGACACCGCCCCGTCCCGGCTGGTGATCGTCTCCGACGGATGGGACAACGCCCCTCCCGGCCTGGCCGCCGAGGTGCTGCGCATCTGGCGGACCCGCCTCGACCCCGACCGCCGCACCAGCGTCGTGCACCTCAACCCCGTCTACGACGCGGCCGATTTCGACGTCCGCCGGCTGTCCCCGACGGTGCCCACCGCGGGCATCCGGGACGCCGAGGACCTGCCCGCACTGGTGGAACTCGCCCAGTTCGCGGAAGGCCGCACCGGCCTGTCCGAACTGACCGCGTACATGGACGCCCGTGCGGCCCGCATGACCACCGGACGACACCCCCAGGAGGAGGCGCGATGACCACACTGGACCTGACCGGCCTGGCCGTCCGCCCCTCCCAGGTCTGGGGAGCCGTCCGACTGGTGCCGCTCGTGCGCGACGAACCCGTCGACGACCTCCGACTGAGCCCGCAGCTCTACGGTGATGCCGCCGGCCTGGTCGAGGTCGGCCCGCGCCGTGCCTACGTCTCGTACGTCCCGCACGGCTTCGTCGCCACATGGACGGGCGACGGCACGCCCGCGGCCGCCTACGGAACCCACCTCGCCGCCGAGGGCACTTCGGCCCCGGCCGCCACGATGGGCCTGCGCTTCCACCGCCGCATGGCCCGCCGCCAGGCCAAGGACCGGCTGCGGTTCCTCCCCCTGCACCTGGCGCTGGAGGGCTACCTGGCGCTCCACTTCGGCGGCCCCACCATCGCCTGGGAGGAGTGGTCGCAGCGCGCCGTCCGCCAAGGGCTCTCCCCCCGGGTGGAGGAAGCCTACGTGGGCGCCGAGGTACGCGGACTCGCCGACGCACTGCGCATCTTCGAGGTCCACCCCGGCCAGTGCGGCGTGCTGGTGTACGTCGCCGACGCGCTCGCCGCCGCGTTCGCGGTCCCGCACCCCGAGGACTACCGCGCACTCCACGCGACCCTCCTCCAGGACCTGTACGGCGAACTGATCCACCACTACGCCACGCTGATGCAGCCGCTGCCGGACTTCCGCGCCCGCATCCCCGACGCACGGATCCGCTCCCTGGGCGACCTGCGCGCGGCGGCTGCCGAGGAGGAGCGCGCCTGGGGCCGCTTCCACGCCACGACCATGGCCGCCGGCCTGCTGGAGCACGCGTACACCTGGCAACCGGTCCACCGGATGGGACGCTTCACCCTCTCCCGCTTCCTGCCGTCGTTCCGCCCCAAGCAGGAGAACCACATCGGCGAGACCATCACCGACGACAGCGGCAGGATCGCCTACCTCAAGACGTTCCGCCTGTCGGAGAACCAGGTCCGCCGCGGTCACCTGCTCAGCAGGCTCGCCGACCACGACTGGCACCTGGCGGACACCGCAGCCGCCCTCGGCACCGACGAGGCCCGACTGGGCCTGCGCCTGGAGTCGGCGGGCTTCGGCTTCCTCCTGCGCCAGGACGTCCTGGACGCCTACCGCAAGCGGCACGGGCGGCACCGCGCCCGGAACGGCTGAGCAACGGCGGGCCCAGCCGTTCCGGGGCCTGCGGTCGTCCGTCAGGCGATGCGGCGCGCACCGGCCGACGGGAGGGCCTCCAGCACGGCCGGCGCACCGAACCCGGCCGTCGCGAAGGCGTCCGTCACGGCCCGGCCCACGGCCGCTGCCTCCTGGGCCGGGACCAGGGCGATCACCGAGCCGCCGAATCCGCCGCCGGTCATCCGGGCCCCCAGCGCCCCCGCGGCGACCGCGGCCTCCACCGCCAGGTCGGTCTCGGCACAGGAGACCCGGTAGTCGTCCCGGAGCGAGGCGTGCCCCTCGGTCAGCAACGGGCCCAGGGCCTCGGGCGCGCCCGCCGCCAGCCGGTCGACGGCCCGCTCGACCCGGGCGTTCTCGGTGACCACGTGCCGCACGAGCGGGACGAGGTCGGCGGGCAGCCGCACCAGCGCCGCGGGCAGCTCCGCCCCGGGCAGGTCCCGCAGGGCGGGCAGCCCCAACAGGCCGGCGGCCCGCTCGCACCCGGCCCGCAGGGCCGCGTAGGCCCCGTCGGCGAGGTCGTGCCGGATCCGGGTGTCGAGGACCAGCAGGCGCAGCCCGTGCCCGGTGAGGTCGACGGGCACCTGCCGCACCTGCAGGCTGCGGCTGTCGAGGTGGAGCGCATGGCCGTCGGTGCAGCACACCGAGGCCATCTGGTCCATGACCCCGCAGGGCACCCCGGCGTAGGCGTTCTCGGCGTACTGGGCCACCCGCGCCAGCTCCGGCCGGGACAGGCCGAGCCCGTACAGCTCGTCGTACGCGACGGCCACCGCACACTCCAGGGCCGCGGAGGAGGACAGTCCGGCGCCGGTGGGGACCGAGCTGTCCAGGTGCAGGTCGGCGCCGCCGACCGGTAGCCCGCGCTCGCGCAGCGCCCACACCACGCCCGCCGGGTAGCGGGTCCAGCCGGCCGTGCGGCCCGGGGCGAGGTCCGCCACCCGCAGTTCGGTGGTCAGGCCGTCGCCCTGGGCGCTGTGCAGCCGCAGCAGGCCGTCCGTGCGGCGGCGCACGGCGAGCACGGCGGCCTGCGGCAGAGCCATGGGCAGGGCGAAGCCGTCGTTGTAGTCGGTGTGTTCGCCGATCAGGTTGACCCGCCCGGGCGCGGCCCAGACCCCGTCGGGGTCGCCGCCGTGGACCCGGCGGAACCCCTCGTACACGGCTGCGGAGGCGGCCGGGGTCATCGTGCCTCCCGCAGGCGCCGTGCGGCCGTCTCGGGGGCCACGTCGTTCATGAACGCCTCCATGCCGGACTCGGTCCCGGCCAGGTACTTGAGCTTGTCGGCGGTCCGCCGGACGGTGAACAGCTCAAGGTGCAGGGCGAGTTCACCGCCGCCGGTGATCGGTGCCTGGTGCCAGGCGGAGATGTACGGGGTGCGCCGGGCCGGCCCGAAGAGGCGGTCGAAGCGGCGCAGCAGGTCCAGGTAGAGGACCGGGAACTCGGCGCGCTCCGCCTCGGTGAGGTGGGTCAGGTCCGGGACCCGGCGGTGCGGGTGGAGGTGCACCTCGTACGGCCAGCGGGCGGCGTACGGGACGAAGGCCGTCCAGTGCTCCCCGGCGAGGACCACGCGCTCGGTGGCCGCGCGGGCCTCGGCGAGCAGGTCCTCGAACAGGTTCCGGCCGGTCGCGGCACGGTGGGCGGCCGCGGCGGCGAGGTGCTTGACGGTCCGCGGTGCGACGGCGGAGAACGCGTAGATCTGGCCGTGCGGATGGGGCAGGGTCACCCCGATCTCGGCGCCGCGGTTCTCGAAGCAGTACACCTGCACCACGCCGGGGCGGGTGGACAGTTCGGCGGTCCGGTCGGTCCAGGCGTCCAGCACCAGCCGGGCCCGCTCGGGGGTGAGGTCGGCGAAACCGGCGTCGTGGTCCGGGGTGAAGCACACCACCTCGCAGCGGCCGGTCGGACCGGAGAGGGAGGGGAAACGGTTCTCGAAGACGGCCACCTCGTAGTCGGCGGCCGGGACCTCGCTCTCCCGGCCCTCCCGCGAGGGGCACAGCGGGCAGGCGTCCGCCGGCGGATGGTAGATGCGGGACTGGCGGTGCGCGGCGATCGCGACCCAGTCGCCGGTCGCCGGGTCGCGGCGCAGTTCCGGAACGCTCTCGACACGGTCCAGCGGGCGCCGGTCCGGGGCCCGGCGGTCCCGGCCGGGGGCGGTGTCGTAGTAGATGAGCTCGCGGCCGTCCGCGAGTTCGGTGACGGTCCTGTGCACGTCCTCGCCTGATCTGTCGTGTGGGTGCGCGGGCGGATGGGTTCGCGGCGGGGCGGCGGCGCGGCGAGGTCGGTGATGCCGCCCCTCGTCGCCGTCCTTCCGTGATCGTGACCGTGAGCGAGGCCGGGCCGCGCCGTAGCGGGCCGACGCGGACTCGATGATACGGCCGTCCGGGGCGTGGACCACCGGGTGATCCCGGCCGGACCGCCCCGCACCGATGAGCTGATGGTCGCCCGGTGCGCCTTCTGGGTCCGGTTCAGATGAGCTGACGCCGTGTGGCGTTCAGGTACTGATCATCTTGTATTCTCGTGGCATGTGAAATATCACATGCCACGAGATGTCCCAGGGCTCCTGGGCGTCCTCTTCGGATTCGGACAAGGAGAACCCCGATGAACCGCTTAGCCCTCCTCGCGGTCGGCGTCGCAGGCCTGACCGCCCTCGCGACCGCCCCGGCCGCCGCCGCCCCTGCCGCAACCGGCGCCGCCACCGAGACCGTCACTACCTGCGGGAACTCGGGTCTCCAGGCGGGGCTGTCCACCAGGCTGTGCGCGGACGTCACCGGCAACACCGTCGAGTTCTACGGCCTGGTCGGCCTCGCCGGCCCGCCCTCCTCCGGCAGCCCGGCACCCGCACCGAAGCAACTGTTCACCACGCTGTCCGCCGGAGTCGTGGGCGGCACCCCGTCCGACCCGCAGGACAGGCAGGTCATCTTCACCTCCACCACGCTCGAAGTGCGCGGCCCGGTGACCACCGCGGCCTGCGGCTCGACCGTCCGCGGCAGCTTCGGCGTGGCCTCGTTCCCCTGGGCGGCCCGGCCGGTCGTCCACGAGGTCACGATCACCTGCTGAGGACCCGCGCCCGGGCGGCGGCCGCGTGCGGGGGCCGCACGTACGCCGGTATGTACGCCAGCCGGTGCCGACACGGCCGCCTCCGGCGCATATGCCCGGACCCGCGATGAACCGAATGCTAGTCATGTATTGCAAATGCACCGCACACAGGAGGTACGCAATGCGTGCACGTCTTCTCCGGTTCACCGTCGTCCTCGGTGCCGCCGCGGCCCTCGGCCTCGGCGGGGCCGCGGCGGCCAGCGCCGACGGCATCGGCAACTCGGGCATCGGGAACTCCGGCATCTTCAACACCGGCATCGGCAACGCGGGTATCGCCAACTCCGGCATCGGCAACGCGGGTATCGCCAACGAGGGCATCGGCAACGCCGGGATCGGCAACTCGGGAATCGGCTGACCCGTCGCTTCGACGGGTCGGCCGGTCGATCGGGTGCGCCCGTCCGATGGATGACCGCCGGGACGACGGGATCCGACCGCCGGTGCCTGCCGATCCGGCCCCGCGGGCGGCGGTGGTCCGACCATCGCCGCACGCGCTGTTGACGTGATGCGGTGATGCCGGGGCCGTCTCACGCGGCGTCGAAGCGGTGCCTGACCCGGTGGGCCGGCAGCAGGTCAACCTCGGGCTCAGCCGGCGGGCGGGAGTCCGTTGCTTCCGCCGGGCCGGGCCGGCCCTCGGCGGAGGGCCGAGAGGTGGTCGGCGAGGGCTTCCTCGGTCAGACGGAGGCCGGCGGGCAGGGGCCCACGGTGCGCGGCGTCGAGTCGGCGGGCGCGGGCGAGTTCCGCGGTGAAGTCGTCGCCGCGCAGGGCGGCGTCCAGTGCGAGGGACGTGGCCCGTACCAGCGGGGCCAGGTCGCGCAGGGCGGGGTCGGGGTCGGGCCCGCCCCCGTGCGTGGCGGGGCAGTGGCCGTGGTCCGGGCCGGCCAACTCGCCGAGGAAGCACTGGAGCGTCACGGCGGTCCGGACGGCCAGGTCCAGGCGCTCCCGCAGCCCTTCGGGCGGGCGATCCTCCTCCCGCCGGTGCGGCCGGAGGGACCGGAGGGGCCGGAACGGCAGCACGGGACGGGCCGCCCGGTCGAGGACGGCGCGGCAGGCCTGCGGCCGCAACCAGAGCTGCGCCCCCTCCGAACCCGGCTCCGCGGCATGCGGGGCTTCGCCCGCGGCGAGCCGGTCGCCGGCCGTGCCGAGGAGGTCGCGCAGGGCGTCCCGGTAGGAGGCGAGCCCCTCCGCGGCCGACCGGTAGGGATCGGGAGGCCACAGCAGCGGCCCGAGCAGGACCACCACGGCGATGCCCACCGCGGTCTCCAGCAGCCGCGCCAGGGGGTAGCCCGGCAGCGCGGTGGCGTAGACGACCAGTGCCGTGATGAGGACCTGCCGGTTCGGCGAACCGGCCGGGCCCAGCAGGTACATGCCGGCGCAGCCGCAGACCAGCACGGCCAGGAAGGACAGCGACGAGGCCGGCAGCCGGCTCAGCACGAGGGTGCTCAGCACCACCCCCGCGACGACGCCCTTGAGGCGTTCCCACGCCAGGCGCGGCGAGGCGTAGGCGTCCTCACGGAGGATCAGGACGGCCGGCAGGGCCGCGGGCACCGGGACCGAGCTCGTGCCCCACCACAGGCAGAGGTACCAGGGCACTGCGGCGCACACCACCAGCCGGGCGGCGGACCGCAGCCGTGCGCTGGGGGAGGGGGCGTACAGGACGCCAGCCGGACCGGGCATACCGGACATCGTATGCCCGTCCGGCGTCGCGTCCGGTCAGCGGCGTCGGGTGAGGGCGTCCACCTCGCGGACCAGGAACGTCTCCTTGCACAGCTCGAAGTGGTCCACCCGGCGCAGGTCGAAGACCCGTCGGACGCCGCGCTGCCGGGCCAGTCCCACCACGTCGTTGAAGTGCCGCTCGAAGTGCGTGGAGAAGAAGACCTTCACGGTGCCGGACAGGGCCTGGAGCTGGTCGAAGCGCCGGAAGAACAGGTCGTAGCGGCCCTCCGGCTCCCAGTCCGTCCACAGCTCGGAGGCGTACCGCTGGACCTGGTGCAGATCCTTCTCGGTGATCTTGTGGAGGTACTCGCAGACGTTCTGGAACTCCACCGGGGAGCGCGGGGTGTTGGCGATCCGCTTGAGCTCCGCCAGCGGGTCGTCCGGGTTCATCTGCGCCACGCTCCCCGTGATGATCATGGTGGAGTGGTTGATGTTGGGGTCCAGCAGCAGGGCGGCGGTCACCTTCGGCTTGCGGTCCGGGTACGCGGTCCACAGCGCGGCCAGCCGGAACAGCATGTCGGCCCCGACCGAGAACCCCACCAGGGTCAGCTTCTTGTTCGGGTACTGCCGGCACAGGTTGTTGATCGCGCCGTTGATCAGGTCGGCATGGGTGGCCAGCCCGATCGGACCGTACCGGTGGTCCCGGGCCTCGTCCGCGTTGTGCCCGAACGCGGTGAGGGCGACGGTGTGCTGCCGCGCCCGGTTCATGTACGGGCGGAAGTCCTCGGCGTCCAGGCCGAGACCGTGCAGCAGGACCACCAAGTGCGAGGAGGACGTGCGCCGTTCGAGGTAGCGCAGTTCGCGGCCGATGACGGCCTGGTCCGACGGGAGGTCGCCGTCGAAGTCGTCGGCCCGGATCTCGAACGACTGCAGGGTGACCTCGCGCTGGGTCTCCCTGCGCCGCTCCACCCGGCCGCGCGCCCACCAGGCCGTGCAGAACACGGCGGCGACGCCGGCGGCGATCAGCGTTCCACCGGCGGCCACACGCGTCCAGGTCCAGGCGAGCATGGCGCGTGCCTCGTCGCTGTAGATGCCGACGAGCAGGCTGGCCCCGCCGCCGGCCGCGGCCAGCGGGCCCTTCCACCGGGTGGTGAAGGCGGCCAGCCGTGTGGTGTCGATCCCTCTCATCGGCCCCGGCCGTCCAGACCGGTGAGTTCGGTGAAGCCGGGGCCGGCCGTGACCCGCCCGACGACATGGGCGTCGGAGACGTCCGCGACGTGGAGCGGGTCGGCGCTGCCGGTCGGATGGGCCTCCACACGGGCTCCCATCCGGCGCAGCCCGTCGCGCGGCTCCATGCCGAGCAGCAGGCCGGGCGGGTCCAGCGCCTCCCTGATCGCCTCGATGACCTGGCCGCGGGTGGCTTCGTCGTACTGGTAGAGGACGAAGTTGCAGGTCACGACATTGATCCGGTGGGTGCGCAGATACCGGGTCAGGGCCGGCAGGTCGAGCACGTCGAGGGCGGAGATCGTCAAGGTGCCGTCCGCGGACGCCGTCTGCTCCAGCGACCACAGCACCTCGGAGAAGCGGTCGTCGTAGTAGGCCGAGGGCCCGTGGCAGGCGCGCACCCAGTCCAGGGTGGGCAGCGGAGGCGCGTCGATGCCGTGCCGCGCCTCCAGCGGGAGCGTCCGGTACGGCGGTGTGCAGGGGCTCCATTCGAGCCCGGGGGCGAACCGGTCGAACACCACCTTGTTGTTCAGCTGGCGCAGCATGAGCCCGATGCCCGTGCCCACGTCCAGCAGGCGTACGCCCTCGATCCCGCGGTGCGCGGCCCAGGAGCCCAGGAGCAGTTGGGGCACGAGGAACCGGCGTGCCCCGGTGAAGGAGTTGGAACGACCGGTGAGCACGGCGGTGATCAGGTCACGGTGTTCGCCGAGCGTCTGCGAGAGCAGCACGGCCCGCTCGGCGGGCGGGAGTTCGGGCGAGAAGAGCGCCCCGGCCCGCGGGTCCTGCGCTGCCGCGGTGCGCAGGGCGATGGCGATGAGGGTGACGAGGTGCGAGGTGCTCATCCGGGGCCGGGTGCGGCGTACGGACTCCACCAGCCGGTCGAGGTCGGGGGCGGAGCCGGAGCCGGCCAGCAGGGCCATCGACTCGTGCACCACCGACCAGCCGTGATTGCCCTGCTCGTGCTGCTGCATTTCGCTCAACGTGCGTACCAGAAGCTCCTTGCCGTCGGACATCACCGAAGCGCCCCCCTCTTGTTCGGCTTACTGGATCAGGTGCCGGAATCAGCGGTTCGATTCTTGGCCCGTTCGCTAGCCGTGCGAGTGCCTCCCCATTAAGCTGGACGGTCCTGGATGGTGTCCAGAACGCCGACGGGTCCCCACTTCGCCGACGCCGGGTGGTGGTCTTACCCGTTCCGGCACATGCCATGCGGTGTTGGTCTAGAGTCGCTCACGCACTTGCCGCACACACTGCCAGAGGGTGGTCCGTATGACCTCTGCGTTGGCTTTCGGTCAGGTGACCGAAGGACGAACGTCGACCGGATTGAGGTACCTGGAACGAAAGTCGGACTCCGACACGCTCACATTCTTCTTCCACGGTTTGGGCCTCGACGCCACGGACTACCTCGGTTACCTCAGTCACGCGGACACCCACGGCATCGCGCTGAACCTGCGCGGTTACGAACCGGACCGGTCGACCGGGATCCCGCCGGTCCCCCTGGCCTCGCACATCCGGCTCGCCGCCGCCTTCGTCGAGCAGGTCAGCAGGGAGAACGCCGGCAAGAAGATCGTGCTGCTGGGCTTCTCGCTCGGCGCGGACCTGATCCTGCAGCTGGCGGAGCGCTGGCAGGCCGGGGGTGAGGTCCCGGCGGTGCGCGCCGCCGTACTCCTCGATCCCAACGTCAACCAATCGACCATGACCATTTCCCGGTTGTTCGCAGAGGCGGATCCGACAGATCCGGTTCCGGCTTTCAAGCGACTGGTCAATCTCGCTCCGGACAAGGACGGGTTCCGGTCACTGTGCCATTACCTCGCGAAGGTGGCGCCGAAGGATTTTGGACAGGTCGCGCAACTATCGCGCGACATGGTCACCTACTGGCGGCCCGACGGATACGAGCAATTCGGGGCCCGGCTGCACAATGTGACCCGTGTGGCAGAGCAGGTACGACTGGTTCTCTCCGCTTCTTACGGGGAACACCTGGCCGCCATGCGTGCGGCAATGGGCCGGCACGGGGACACCGACAGCGTTTCCGTGGAACTCACCGACGTCGATCACTTCGATCTGATCGACGAGGACCGCCTCGTCTCGATCCTGGCCCCGTTCACCGGCTGACCCGGACGCCGGCTGACCCGGACGCCGGGGGACCGGCTCCCGGGTCGGCCCACCCGGCTCACTCCGGTCGGTCCGTCCCCGGTCCCTCCCGTCGGGCGACCAGGCGGTAGGCGTTGGTCAGCCCCCACCGCCCGGCGAGCGGCCGCGCCACCGCCCGGTCCAGCAAGGCGGCCGCCAGCAGCAGCGGCACCCCCGCCAGCAGGGCGGCGGCGCGCAGCGCCCGGCGGGCCGCCCCGGGCGGCTCCGCCAGCCAGGGAAGGTCCTCGCGGGGTGCCAGCCCGTCCAGGGCCAGCCATGCCGCCGCCACCAGGTCCACGGCGTCGTGCGCCTGGGCGTGTTCCTCCGCCAGCACCGTGAAACCCGTCTCGGTCAACCGACGCCGCAGGTTCGCCACCGGCACCAGGTGCAGGTGCTGCGGCTGGAGCCACGGCAGCCACCAGCGCCCCAGCAGCCGGGCCCAGCGGCTCTCCGGATCCGGTACGTCGATCACCACCAGCCCGCCCGGCCGCAGTACGGCGTGCGCCGCCTCCAACTCGCCCTGCGGGTCGGTGGAGTGCTCCAGGTAGTGGAACATGCTCACCACGTCGTACACCCCGGACATCCCCGCCGCCAGGTCCGTGAACGAGCCGCGGTGCCCCCGGCGCACCCGCCCGGCGCGCCGGGCGAGCTCCGCACCGTCGGAACGGTCGAGACCGTCGAAGACCACGCCGGGCAGGACCTCCGCGGCGCTCGCGCAGAAGTGACCGTGCCCGGTGCCCACGTCCAACCACTCGGCCGGGCCGGTCAGGTGCGGGCGCACCGATCCGGCCCGCGCCCGGTAGGCCGCGGTGCGACCAGCGAACAGCCCGCCCAGGCGTTCCTCGCCCAAGCCGTCGTAGAAGTCCCGGTAGTAGAAGGCGAGTCCGCGTTCACTGAGCCGCGGGTTCTGGAAGATGTGCCCGCAGTCGTGGCACCGGTCGAGGCTGAACTCGCCCGGCTTGTGCTGCAGGAGGTCGGTGGTGCGCAGCCGGCCGCCGAGCCGCGCCGAGCCGCACCACGGGCACCGGTGCTGCCGGGCCTCGAAGAACGCACCGGTTCCCTCGGCGAGTTCGCGCAGGTAGGCGGTGCGCAGCGCGGCCACCCGGGCGGCGCGTTCCCTGCGCCCCTTACGGCCGCCGGGGGGAGGGGCGCCGGTGCCGTGGGCGTCGTGCGTGCCGTCCGTGCGGGGTGCGGAGCTCATACGGGGTCCTCCTGCCGTGCCAGCCGTTCGAGATGGTCCGCGGCCGCGGTCGTGCCCCCCGCCGCGCGGAAGGAGGCGGAGACCTCGGCGGCCGCCGCCCGGACCCGGGGCTCGTCGAGTACGGTGTCCAGCGCCGTGCCGATGGCCGCGGCGCCGGCCCGGCCGAAGCGGATCCGGACCCCCGCTCCGGCGGCCGCCACCTGGGCGGCGATCACCGGCTGGTCGTCGCGGATGGGCGCCACGACCAGGGGCACCCCGTACCACAGGGCCTCGCACACGGTGTTGTGGCCCGCGTGGCAGACCACCGCGGCGGCGCGCTCCAACAGGTCGAGCTGCGGGACGTGGGGCAGCGCGATGACGTCCGGATCGCAGGCCCGCTCGCCGGCCCGCTCGCCGAGCACCCCGTCCGGGTCGGCCACCACGGCCTGCACCCGTGCGGCCCGGGTCCGTACCGCGCTCGCCGCCTCGGTGAGGAAACGCCGGCCGGCAGCGGCGTTCGCGGTCCCCAGCGTCACCAGGACCAGGGCCCGGCCGGCATCGAGCCGGTGCCAGGGGAACGCGGCGGGGCGTGGCCGGGCGGCCAGTGACGGGCCGACCCAGCAGACGCGGTCGCCGCCGCGCAGGGCGGGCCCGGCCAGTTCGGGGGTGCTGAAGGCGAGGACGAGGTACGGGGAGAACCGGGGGTCGCAGGTGCCGCCCGGATGCCCGATCCGTTCGCGCAGGCCGCCGATCAGCGTGTCGTTCCAGGCGGCGACCCGCGGCATCGAGGCGAGGGCGTCCGCGAACTCCGCCGAGGTCGTCGCCGACGTGGCCCACCGCAGTCCCAGGTCCTCGGCCACCAGGGCCCCGGCGAGCGCCTGCTGGTCGGCGACGACCACGTCCGGCCGGAACACCTCGACCGCCTCCCGCACGCCCGGCGCCATGGCCTCGGCGAGCGGGACCAGGAAGCGCTCCCACAGGAAGCGCAGCGCCGCGGGACCGCGCAGGTCCGGCGGGCGGACGGCATCGGCCGCGCCCGCGCCCGGGCCCTCGCCCGGCCCCTCGGGCTTGTCCGGGGGGCACGGATGGACCACCGCGTCCGGTCCGGCCAGGCGGCGGATCAGCGCGGGCTCACCGGCCCAGGCCACCCGGTGTCCGCGGGCGGCGAGCGCGGACGCCACGCCGACGACCGGGTTGACGTGCCCGACCAGCGGCGGCACGACGAACAGGAAGGAGCTCACCGGGCGGCCACCTCCGGCCCGGCCGCGACCGGTTCCCCCAGCACCCGGGCCGGCCCGTGGCGGCCGACCCAGTCCAAGATCGCGTCCCGTACCCGACCGGGCGCTTCCACCAGCACCGAGTGGTGCAGGCCCGGCACCAGTTCGGTGGTGCAGTGCGGCAGCAGCGCGCGCAGCCGGGGCGCCTGTTCGGCCAGGTCGGAGTCGGCGCCGTAGAGCGCGAGGACGGGGCAGCGGATGGTGCGGACCAGTGCGTCGTCGAGCACGGGGCTGGCCGGGATGTCCCGGGCGATGGTCGTGTCCCGCACCAGCCGCCCGGCCGACTTCGCCAGGCGGGCGGTGTGGCCGCCGTGGTGGGCGGCGATCCAGTCGAGGGCGGCGTTCTCGTTGGCGCTCATCTCGTGGCGGACCCGCTCCAGCAGCCCGGCCAGCTTGACCGCCCAGGCGGCGGTGGCGGGTTCCGACTCGACGACGACCAGGCTCGCCACCCGCTCCGGGCGGCGCCGTGCGTAGGCGAAGGCGACCGTGCCACCGTACGAGTTGCCCACCAGGTGCACCGGTCCGGACACCGCGAGGCCGGTGAGCAGGGCGTCCAGGTCGCCGGTGGCGTCGTCGAGGCCGTATCCGGACGGGGGCCGTGCGCTGCGGCCGTGGCCCCGCTGGTCGTACATGACCACGTCGAGGCCGGCGGCGGCGAGCGCCGGGGCCACGGTGAAGTAGTAGCTGGCGAGGCTGTCGGTGAGCAGGCCGTGGACCAGGACCACGGTCGCCCGCGCCGGGCCGGTGTCCGCGGGCGCGAGGCGCTGGACGTGCAGCCGGACCCGGCCGGTGTCGAGGAAGGTCATCGCGGGTGGGTCCCGTCCGCGGCCTTCAGGCACAGGCAGATGTGCTCGACGAGCCGGCCCACGTTCAGCTCGATGATCTCCTCCAGGTCCATGCCGGCGACGAACTCGGCGAAGTTCACCGAGCGGCCGTAGCGCTCCTCCAGCAGTCCGGCGAGCGTCACCAGGTCGATGCTCTCGAGTTCCAGGTCGCTCCCGAAGCGGGTCCGCATGGTGACCTCGCCCTCTTCCCACTCGTATCCGTCCAGTACCTGTCGGATCATGGAGGTCAGCTCGGCGAGCACCTCCTCCTCGTCGGCGCCCTCGGACGTGCCGGGCCGGCTGGTCGTCACGACTCGCTCCCCTCGTCACGGTCGGCGCCCGTACCCGGCGGTTCCGGGTCCGGGCCGTTCGTCCACGCCACGACGTACGCGCGCGGCGGCAGTCCGGGCGGATTGGCGACCCGTGCGCAGCCCACCCGGTACACGCGGGCCGGGACCCCCGGCACGTGCGGTCCCTCCGGGGTCTGTGACGCGTCCGGCCGGCGGACGCGGACCGTCAACCGGTCCGGGTCGGCGGCCGTCACCTCGAAGTCCTTGGGGCGGCCCGCGAAGCCGGTGCCCTCCGCCTTGGCGACTGCCTCCTTGGCCGCCCAGAAGCGGGTGAACCACACGTCGGGTGCCTCCTCGGTATCCGCCTGACAAGCCGTCAGGAGGGTGCGCTCTTCCGGTCCGAGCACGGTGTCCACGGTCGCCGCGGCCGGCACGGCGATCTCCTCGATGTCGATGCCGGGTCCCGCCCGGCCGCCCGCCCGGGCACCGTACGCGGCCGACGACGGCCCCGGCGGCCCCGACGGCTCCGGTGGCTCCGGAGACCCGGGCGGACGTCCGGCGCGCGCGAGCGCGACGCCCGCCTCGGCGCTGTGCGCCAGCGACACCTCCAGCGGCGGCAGCGCACGGCCGTGCCGCCCGGTCACCCGGGGCCGTCCCGACGGCTCGTTGTCCACGAGGAGTTCGGCGGGGAAGACGGGCCCCTCACCGGCGTCCCACAGCAGACGGCGTACGGCGTCCTTCGCGGCGATCCGGCCCAGCAGCCACTGCCGGCGCCCGCGCGGCGGCCGGGCGGCGTAGGCGGCGCGCTCCGGGCCGCCCAGCGCATTACGCATGATCAATTCGCGGGAGGCCAGGTCGGGCCAGCGCTCGAACACCAGCGACCAGCCGCCGGGCCCGGTCACCGAGAGCGTGTTGCGGTCGGGGAAACGTTCCACCGGCCGGGTGTGCGGGTCGTTGTCGAAGCGGCGGTCCTGCCAACCGGTCAGCTCCGCCCACACCCTGCCCGCCACGGTGAGCACCGCGTCGGCCTCCAGGACCGTCTCCGTGAGGGAGGTGATGCGGACGAGGCACTCCACCTCCGTGCCGAGCCGGGGGGAGGGGCCGAAGAAGCGCATGTGCCGCATCCGCACGGGGAAGACCACGGTCCGGTCGGTGCGGCTCGACATGATCCAGTAGCCGAGGACCTGGCCGACGTTGTCCAGCAGCGCGCCCGGCGCGGCCGGCGTCCTGAGGGTGGCGCGCACGTGCCGGTCGCCGATGGCGGTGAGCCGGCCCATCCCCTGGTAGGCCGGGCCGTGGAACATCCAGCGCTCGCGGTAGACCTGCTCGGCGGTGTGGTCGGGCATCCGCTCGGAAGCGGGGTCCGGTGGTACGGGCGGCTCCGGCGCCGCGGGGTGACGGGCGGCCAGCTCCACGACGGCGCGCGCCTGCGGGCCGAACGACACCGCGACCCGGCCCGGCCCGTGCGGGGCGACGGTCACCTGGACGTCCACCGGCTCGGCCGCCGTCAGCCACCGGTCGAAGCCGACGTCGTGCACCGCCACGGCCACCTGTCCCGGTACGGCACGCTTCGCCGCCTCCATCATGTGCGCCACGATCGTCGTCGCCGGCACCACCGGCCACCGGTCCGCGACGTCCGGCCAGTCCGCGCGTTGCGGGAAGAAGCAGTGGTCCAACAGGTACGGCATGGTCTCCACGGAGACCCGCACCGTCTCGCGCCGGACGGCACCGGAGCCGTCGGCGCCGGAGCCGTCGGCGCCGGAGCGCGCTGCGGCCGCAGCGGCCGGCGGCCCGGGCGGCCCGGCGGGTGCTTCGGGCCGCCGGCCCCGAGCGGCGGGCAGCGGGCTACGGACCGGCCGCCCGGCGGGCACCGGTGCCGGACGGCGTACGGGCGCGGCCGGCCGGGCCGCGGTGAGCAGCGCGGCGGCGGCCTGCGCGGCCTGCGCGGTCTCGTGCAGCAGTGCCGACAACTCCGCCGCCACGGGTCCGCCGGTAGCCGACAGGGGGCCGGGCACGGCGTCAGGCACGGCGGCCACCGGGCGCGCGGCGTCCGGGGGTGGAGGCGCTGCGGGCACGGCGGCTGGGGAGGGGCGCGGGGGCAGCGAGGGCCGGACCGAGCGCGGCAGGGTCACGAGCGCGCCGCTCAGATCCAGCCGGACCGGACGCCCGACCGGGAGAGCGCCGGAGCCGAGGGAGCCGAGGGAGCCGAGGGAGCCGGCGGAGCGGACGGAGCCAAGCTGTGCGGCGCGCCCGGATCCGGGCGGTGCGTCCACGGCCTGCGGTCCGGTGGCGGCGCCCGCGGTCCACAGGGCGGTGGCCACCCGCCGGAGCTGGGCCAGACCCCCGCGCCGCGGGGAGTCGGCGGCGACCACCAGATGGTCCCGCCCGGCCAGCGAGTCCCCCACGAGGGAGCCGAGTTGCCCGGGCCCCGCCTGGACGAAGACGCGGAACCCCGCCCCGTACAGCGCCTCGGTCAGCAGCCGGAAGCGGACCGGCTCCAGCAGGTGGCGCACGAACAGCTCCCGGATCCCCGCCTCCTCGACCGGGAACGGCGCCCCCGTGGTGCCGGACCAGACGGGGGTGTGCGGGGTGCGCAGCGGCAGCCGTTCGGCAGCCTCCCGGAAGGGCCCGAGGAAGGGCGCGAGCATCGGGGTGTGGAAGCCGGAGCGGAACGGCAGGGTGCGCACGAGCACGCCCTCGGCGCGCAGCGCGGCGGCGAACCGTTCCACCGCTGCGGGCGGTCCGCACACCATGCACTGGTGGGGCGCGTTGTCGTGCGAGACGACCACCCCCGGGTGGTCTCCGGCGGCCAGCCGTCCGGCCACCGTGTCGGCGTGTGCGCCGACGGCCGCGTACGCCAGGTCGGCGGCCTCGACCGTGGCGGGGTCCAGGGCGGCCATGAACGCGTCCACCGCCTCCTCCTCGTACAGCCCGCCCGCGGCCATCGCCGTCCACTCACCGACGCTGTGCCCGGCGACCGCGTCCGGGACGACGCCGATCCGGCGGAGCGCGGTGTCCAGGAGGCGGCCGACGGCGACGACGCCGAGGCCGTGCACACCCAGCGGTCCCGCCCCGCCAGGTCCGCCCGGCCTGCCGCTCGGGGTGGCCCCGGGAGCCGTCGGCGGTCGGGGCAGGCCGAACCGGTCGGCCACCTCGTCGACCCGGGGCGCGAAATCGGCCTCCAGGCCGGGGAAGAGGAAGACCGTCCTACCGCCCCCGGCGTCGACGGCGATGCCGCCGCCGGTGCGCCCGACGCCGACGCCCGCAACGAGCAGCGGGTACGGCCGGAACCACACGTCGCCGCGCCCGTGCCACGGCTCGCCCTGGGCGACGGCCCGCCGGGCCAGGGCGAGCCGCTTCGGGGTGGGGCCGACGATGCCCAGCCGTACCGGCCCGGCCCCGGCGTCGGCCGGAGCCCCGCCGGCCCACGCCGACGTCGTCCCCCGTTCCTCCAGGAGGTCGGCCAGGGCGTCGGGCGTCGCGGCGGCCAGGAGCAGTACCGGCTCCGGCTCGTCGACCACGGCCCGGCCGTGCGGCGCGGGCGGAGCGGGGACGGCCACCGCCGCGGCTCCCGCGCCGTGCGGGGCCTGTTCGAGGACGACGTGCGCGTTGATCCCGCCGAACCCGAACGCGTTGACCGCCGCCCGACGCGGCCCCCCGTCCGGCCCGACCTCCCAGGCGGCCGCCTGGGCGAGCGGCCGGAAGCGGGTGTCGGCCAACGCCGGATGCGGGTCGTCGCAGTGCAGCGTGGGCAGCAGCACGCCGTGGTGGACGGCGAGCGCCGCCTTGACGAGCCCGGCGACCCCCGCGGCGGGCATGGCGTGCCCGATCATGGACTTCACCGACCCGATGACGGGCCGCTGCCCCGGCCCGCCGGGCTCCGCCGGGCCGAACACCTCGCGTACGGTGGCCAGTTCGGCGGCGTCACCGGCCGGGGTGGCCGTACCGTGCGCCTCCAGCAGCCCCAGCGAGCCGGGCGCCGCCGGGTCCAGGCCGGCGGCCCGCCAGGCCGCCCGGACCGCTCGTGCCTGCCCGGCCGGATCGGGGTTCACCAGGCCCGACGTGCGGCCGTCGCTGCTGATCCCGGTCCCGCGGATCACGGCGTAGACCCGGTCGCCGTCGCGTTCCGCGTCGGTGAGGCGTTTGAGCACCACCACGCCGGTGCCCTCACCGATGAGGAGCCCGTCGGCGCCGCGGTGGAACGGGCGGATCCGCTCGCTGGGGGAGAGGGCGCGCAGCTGCGAGAAGACGCTCCACAGCGTGATGTCGTGGCAGTGGTGCACGCCCCCGGCCAGCATCACGTCGCACCGGCCGGCGGCCAGCGCGGCGACCGCCTGGTCCACGGCCAGCAGCGACGACGCGCACGCGGCGTCGACCGTGTACGCGGGACCCCGCAGGTCCAGGCGGTTGGCGACGCGGGAGGCGGCGAGGTTGGGCACCAGCCCGATGGCGTCCTCCGGCCGGTCGGGGCCCAGCCGTGCGGTGAACGCCTCCCGCACCCGCTCCAGTTGCCCCGGGTCCAGGCCCGGCACCAGCTCGCCGAGGGTGTGCACCAGCTGGCGGGCGGTACGGACGCGCTGGTCGAGGCGGACCAGGCCGGGGGTGAGGTAGCCGCCGCGGCCGAGGACGATCCCGACGCGGTCGCGGTCGGGCAGCCGGTCGGTGCCGCCGGCGTCGGCCAGTGCGTTCGCCGCCACGTGCAGCGCGATCAGCTGGTCCGGTTCGGTGCCGGGCACCGAGGACGGCATGACGCCCCAGCGGGTGACGTCCACCTCCGCGACGGCGTCCACGAACCCGCCGCGCCGGCAGTACACCCGGTCGGCCGCCGCCGGCTCCGGTGCGCTGCCCGGGCGGTAGTAGGCGGCGTCCCAGCGCCCGGGCGGGACCTCGCCGATGACGTCGACGCCCGCTCTCAGGTTGTGCCAGTACGCGGCCAGGTCGGGTGCGCCCGGCAGCAGCACGGCCATACCGGTGATGGCGACGGGCACGGCCGGGCCGCCGGACCCGTACGGACGGCGGGTCACGTCACCACTCCGAGGCGGTCAGGACGACGGCCCGCTCCGCAGGGTCAGCCCAGGCCAGCTCCCGCAGCAGGGCCAGGGCTCCCTCCTCCGGATCGATCAGCCGGAGCCCGCGCCGGGCGTAGTGCCGGGCCAGCTCCGGGCCGACCATGCCGCTGTGGTCCTCGGAAGGGGCCCACGGACCCCAGTGCACGGTCAGCGCGCGCCGCCCGGTCCGGGCCGCCCACGCGGCGCCGTACGCCTCCAGCGCGTCGTTGGCCGCCGCATAGTCGGCCTGGCCGCGGTTGCCGAGGACGGCCGCGATGCTGCCGAACAGCACGACGAACGACAGGTGCTCGGCCTGCGGCAGCTCCTCGACCGCCGCGAGGAGCGCGGCCGCACCCTGCGTCTTGGTGCCGAGGACGCGGCGGAAGGACTCCTCCGACTTGTCCTCGATCAGCTGGTCCTCGATGACTCCGGCGGCGTGGACCACCCCGTCGATGCGGCCGTGCTCGGAGTGGATCTCCTTGAGCGCCTGGAGCACGGCGGCCGCGTCCCGGCAGTCGGCGCTGCGGTACCGGGCCCGGCCGCCGGCCGCCCGTACGGCGTCCAGCGTCGCGGTGATCTCGCGCTGGGCCAGGATCAGGTCGGCGGCGCCGTCGACGGCCGCGGGCGAGTCGTAGCGGCCGGTACGCGCGAGCAGGCCCCTCAGGGCGGTGCGGTCGCGCGCGGCGGCGGTCACCGGGTCCTCGGGCCCGGTGGGCGCCGGGGTGCGGCCGAGGAGCTCGATCCGGCAACGGGCGGCGGCCGCCAGCACGGTCACGCACCGCGCGGTGATCCCGCGGGCCCCGCCCACGACGACCACGACGCCGTCACGGTCCAGCCCCAGCGCCTCCGCCTCGGCGGCGCCCTCGCCGGCCGGCCCCGCGCCGGTACCGGCGAGCGGGCCGAGCGGCGCCTCGACGAGCACCGGCGCGAACCGTCCGGCCGGCGTGCGCACGACCACGGGCTCGCTGCCGCCCACGAGCAACTCCTCCAGCAGGGCCTGCGCGGCCGCCGCCGGACCGGGCAGCCCACCGGGATCGAGCGCGAGGCAGCGCACCGCGACGTCCGGGTACTCGCGGGCGGCGGACCGCAGCAGCCCGTCCGTCCCGGCCGCCCGCATCCCGTACCCCGCCTCCCGGACGACCAGCAGGCGCCGCGGGGCGCCGCGCAGCGCGGCCCGTACGACGGGGAAGCCGGCCGGGAGGAACGGTGCACCGCCGCTCCCGCCCAGCGCGCTCAGCACGACGACGCCGTCCGCAGGGCCGTCCGCCGGCGCGGTCGGGGGGGAGTCCGTGAGCAGCGCCTGCGCGCCGCGCGCGGTCAGCAGTTCCCGCAGTTCCGCGGCGGCGCCGCGCCAGGCCCCGGAACCGTCGCCGAGGAGCACCCACCGGGTGCCGGCGAGGTCCGCCGTCGTGCCGCCGGCGGTGCTCGTCAGCCGGGCCCGTACCACCCGGTACCGGCGGGGGGCGGCCACGACCGGCTCCGCCGGGCCGTCGGGCCCCGCAGTCCCGTCGGGCGGCCTGGGGCCGGCAGGGTCGGCCGCTGCACCCCGATCGTCCGGCGCGCCGGTGTCCGGTACGGCTGCGGCGACCGCGGTCTCGGGCTGCGGGACCTGCGGGACCTGCGGGACCTGCGGTCCGGCGGTGGCGTCGGTGGCGTCGGATGTCGTTGATGCGGTGGAGGTGTGGGAGGCCGTTGCGTGGGCCACGAGCCATCGGGTGATCGCGGAGGCGGTCCGCGCCCGCGTCAGCTCCTCCAGTTCCGCGTCGTCCAGCGCGGCGGGTGCGGGGCCGCCGGCCGAGGTGCCGAGGCGGCGGGCCAGCTCTCCCGCGATCTCGGCGCGCTTGATGGAGTCCACGCTCAGGTCGGCTTCCAGGTCGAGTTCCGGTTCGACCATGTCCGAGGGGTAGCCGGTGCGTTTGCTGATCAGTTCCAGGACCGCCCGCAGAACCGTTTCCTCGGAGAACTCCCCGGACTGCGGCGGGGGCGTGCCGGCATCCGGCGCACCGCCACCCTGTACGGGCGCCCCGGGGGCTCCGGACGCCGCGGGGCCCGGTGCGCCGGTGCCGACCGTCCACCCGGGCCCGTACTCGGGTACGGGCACGAGCCCGGGCACGGCCACGGGCGTCGGCGCGGCGGGGCCGGGGACCGGCCTCTCCGGCACGCCGCCGAAGTACGCCAGCAGCACGTCGCGCTGCGCGGCGATCATCTCCCGGCTGCTGCGCAGGAACTCGGCGACCAGCATGTCCTGTGCGTCGGAAGCAGCCTCCTCACCGGGGTTCGTCGACACGGGTGCCTCCACGACTCGTCGGGCCGGCGCGAGGGCGCCGGGGAGCGGCTCGCCGGACGCGGTCCGGACGAGGTGTCCGTCCACCGTCCAGCCGGGCGTGCGCGGGGCGGAGGCCCGGTCGATGTCGACGGCGTCCCGCCCCCGGAACATCCAGTCGTCGGCCACCGGCAGTCCGGCGGCCGCCAGTCGGGCGACGGCGTCGAGGAAACCCGCCAGACCGCTGTCGGTGCTCGGTTCCAAGGCGACCACCCGGTGCGGCCGGTCACCGAGGACGTCCGCGACGAGCCGGGTCAGCACCCGGCCGGGGCCGACCTCGACGAAGGTCCGGGCCCCGGCGCCGTACATCGCCTCGATCTGCGCCGCGAACCGCACCGGCGCCCCGATCTGAGCGGCGAGCTCCGCGCGCACCGCCTCGGCGCCGGTCCCGTAGCGGAGGGCGGTGCGGTTGGCCCACACCTCGAACTCCGGCTCCCGCAGCGGGAACTCCGCCAGGATCCGGCCGAAGGCGGGTCCGGCCGCGGCCACGACCGGGCTGTGGAAGGCGCAGGCCACCGGCAGCCGCTTCACCGCCAGCCCGGCGTCCCGCAGCCCGCGCACCGCCGCCTCGACCGCGCCGGTCGGGCCCGACAGGACGCTCTGCCGCGGCGCGTTGTGGTTGGCGACGACCAGCCCGTCCGGTAGCGGTGGGCCGCCCAGCACCCGCCCGATGTCCTCCGGTGCGGCGGCCACCGCCGCCATGGCCCCGGGGTCGTCGCCGGCCGCGTCGAGGATGGCCGCGGCGCGGGCGGAGCTCAGCCGCGGCAGCGACTCGGCGTCGATGACCCCCGCGGCGCACAGCGCGACCAGTTCGCCGTAGCTGTGGCCGGCCGCCATGTCGGGCCGGATCCCGCAGCGGCCGAGCAGTTCGTACGCCGCCAGCTCCACCATGCCCAGGGCCGGCTGCGCCGCCCGGGTGTCCGTGAGGGCCCGCCGCGACTCCTCCAGGGCGGCGTCGTCGAACGCGGCGGGCGGGTACAACGCGCCGACGGCCCGGCCGCGCGCGTCCGCGTCCGCGGTCATGGCCGCGCCCGTCCCCCAATCCGTGCCCGCTTCCGCTTCCGCCTCCGGGACGGCGCCGAGCAGCCGGCCGAGGCCGGGGAAGGCGGTGAAGAGATGGGCGGACATCCCGGGCCGCTGACTGCCCTGCCCGGGGAAGAGGAAGACCGTACGTCCGATCCCCTCGCCCTCCGCACCCCCCTCGGCCGCCCGGTACACGTCACGTGCGGTGCCGGTCGGCATCGACGCCGCCGCCGGCCCCGCATCCGCCCCGCGGCCCTCCTCCACCGCTGCCCGCAGCAGGCGGCAGAGGCCATCGGTGTCCCGGGCGACGAAGGCGATCCGGACGGGCCCGCGGGCCCGCGCCGCGCGGAAGGACGCGGTCGCGGCCAGGTCGCGCAGCCGCCACGGGGCGTCGCCGCGGGCGGCCGCGTCCGCCGGGTCCAGCAACTGTGCCGCGGCCCGCCGGGCGGCCGCCGGGTCGGTCCCCCGGAACAGGAACAGTTCGGCCGGCCACTCGTCCCGGGCGTGCTCCGGCGGCGGCCCGTCCCCGCCGTGGGCGGCCAGCACCGCGTGGAAGTTGGTGCCGCCGAAACCGAACGCGCTCACGCCCGCGTACCGCCGCCCCGGGGCGACCGGCCACGGCAGTGCCTCCCGGTGGAAGACGAAGGGGCTGGCGCCGGACCTCCAGGCCGGGTTCGGTCTCTCCAGGTGCAGGGTGGGCGGCCGGACGCCGGTGTACAGGGCCAGTACGGTCTTGATGAGCCCGGCCAGCCCCGCCGCGCACTTCGTGTGCCCGATCTGCGATTTCACCGAGCCCAGCACACAGCTCCCGGCGAGGGCGCCCGCCTCGTCGAAGACCTCCGTCAGCACGCCCAGTTCGGTGCGGTCGCCGACCACGGTCCCGGTGCCGTGCGCCTCGACCAGACCGACCTCGGCGGGGGAGACGCCGGCACCCCGGTACGCCCGTTCCAGTGCGGCGCGCTGGCCCTCGGGTCGGGGCGCGGTCAGCCCGAGGGAACGCCCGTCGCTGGAGGCGCCGACTCCCTTGATCACCCCGTAGATCCGGTCCCCGTCCCGTTCGGCGTCCGCGAGGCGCTTGAGGACGATGCAGGCGACGCCCTCGCCGAGGGCGATGCCGTCGGCGGCGGAGTCGAAGGCCCGGGAGCGGCCGGTCGGCGACAGTGCGTGCACCGAGGTGAAGAGGGCGTAGTCGTTGATGCCGTTGTGCAGGTCCGCGCCGCCGCACAGCATCACGTCGCTGGTGCCGATGACGAGCTCCTTGCACGCGACGTCCACGGCCGCCAGCGAGGAGGCGCAGGCGGCGTCCACCGTGTAGTTGGGGCCGCGCAGGTCCAGGCGGTTGGCGACCCGGCCGGCGACCACGTTGGCGAGCAGGCCGGGGAAGGCGTCCTCGGTGAGCCGGGGCAGCTGTTCGTCCAGCCCGGCGGGCACGTGCCCGTAGTAGGAGGGCAGCACGGTCCGCAGCGTGGTGGCGTTGGACAGGTCGCTGCCGGCCTCGGCGCCGAACACCACCCCGGTCCGCGAGCGGTCGAAGGTGCGGCCGTCCTCACCGTAGCCGGCGTCCTCCAGGGCGCGCCGGGACGCCTCGAGCGCGAGCAGTTGCACCGGCTCGATGCTGCCCAGGGACGCCGGCGGGATGCCGTAGCGCAGGGGGTCGAAGGGGATGCGCGGCAGGAACCCGCCCCATCGGGACGCGCTGGCCGGGCCGGTGCCGTCCGGGCCGGGGGAGCAGTGCACGTCGGGATCCCAGCGCTCCGCCGGCACTTCGGTGACGGCGTCCCGGCCGTCCAGCACCTGCGCCCAGAACGCCGCGAGGTCCGGAGCCTGGGGGAACATGCCGGCCATGCCGATGACGGCCACGTCCAGGGGAGCCGGTGCCGGGGCGTCGGCCCCGGCGGGGACCGGGTCCTGCCCGGCCCGCAGGACGGCGCGCCGCCGGTCGAGGAAGGCGACGGCCCCGTCGGTGACGGACGCGTGCAGCGCCGCGACGGTCGTGGCGGCGTCCCGGAGCACCGCCACCTGACCGGCCATGAACATCCCCTCGGCGTACTGCCGGTCCTCGTCCACCGCGGCCAGGGCGCCGCTCGCGGTGCGCACGACGCCCTTGCTCGCCAGCCGCAGCCGGCCGACGTTCAGCCGCTCCAGCCGCTCCCACGCCTCGCGGTCGGGAACACCCTCCGCGCGCAGGCTCGCCGCGAGGTCCCGGAACCCCTCGCTGAACGGGCTCGGCACGCACCGAGTGGCGTGCCCGGGTGCCGTGTGCAGCAGCGCGGTGCCCTCGGCGGCCAGCACCTGCCGCTGGAACAGGGGGCGTACGGCGCCGTGGGCGACGGCCTCCCGGGTGAACAGGTAGGCGGTGCCCATCAGCGTGCCCACCGCACACCCGAGGGCGGTGAGCGGCGCGGCCAGGACCGCCACCATGGCGGCGGAGCGGGCGTCGTGGACACCGCCGGCGAAGAACACCTCGATATCCGGTGCGGCGCCGGGATCCTCCGCCAGGTGCTCGCGCAGGACGTCGATCTGTGCCTCCCACAGCGGGAAGCTGTTGCGCGGGCCGACGTGTCCCCCGCATTCGGCGCCCTCGAAGACGAACCGGCGCGCGCCCTCGCCGAGGTACTGGCGCAGCAGTCCGGGAGAGGGGACGTGCAGGAAGGTGCGGATGCCGTCGGCCTCCAGGGCCCGGGCCTGCGAGGGCCGGCCCCCGGCGATGACGGCGTGGCCGGGCCGGTGCGCGCGCACCGCTTCGAGCTGCGCGGCACGGGTCTCCTCCGGCGCGAAGCCGAGGATCCCCACCCCCCAGGGGCGGCCGGCGAGCGCCGCGGCCGCCTCGGCGAGCAGCGCGTCGGCCTGTTCCCGGCCGGCGAGCGCCAGGGCGAGGAAGGGCAGGGCTCCGCCGTCGCAGACCGCGCGGGCGAAGTCCGCCCCGTCGCTGACCCGGGTCATGGGCCCCTGGGCGAGGGGCAGCGCGGTGCCGAGCGCCCGGCTCATGGGGGACCCGGCGCCCAGGCTGCGGGTGGCGGTGTCGTCGTCGGTCGCGGCCCGGATCGCTTCGGTGACGGCGCGGACGGCGCCGGCGGCGTCCCGGTGGCGGTCGGCGAAGCGGGCGGCGAGGAAGGCGTCCTGCCCGACCGGCAGCAGCCCGGTGCCCGGGCCGCGCCCGCCGAGCAGCTCCGTGATCCGGTCCGGGTCGTCGGGCAGCGCCGTGACCGGCGGGGCCCCGGGCCCGCGGCGGTGCAGGAAACGGTGGCGGCCCAGCACGGTGGTCTCGGAGCCGTCCATCGACCGCACGACGGCCGCGACGGCCGCGGGGAGCGTCGACTCCGCGAGGAGCGCCAGCTGGGTGTCGAGCACCACTCCCGCGGCGCCGCCGGCGACGGCGGCCGCGGCCGTGCCGGGCGCCATGCCCCCGCAGGCCCACACCGGGGGCCCGGCGGGGCCGGTGGCGTCGAGGAGCTGCTGCAGCAGGACGAAGGTGCTCAGCTCGCCGATCCGGCCGCCGCACTCGTTGCCCCGGGCGATCAGGCCGTGCGCGCCGTCGTCCAGGGCGGCCCGGGCCTCCGCCAGATCGGTGACCTCGGCCAGCACGCGTACGCCGTGCGCGCCGGACGGCAGGTCGCCGGACCGCGTGGCCGCCCCGACGCCGAGCAGCACGGTACGGGGCCCGCCGGCCCCGCCGAGCAGTCCGGCCAGGTCGCCGGGGCGTAATCGGCACTGCGGCCCGATCCGCACCCCGTACCGGCCGGGGAGCCAGCGCCGCAGTTCGCCGAGGGCGTCGCGGGCGGCCCGGTCACCGGATCCGAGGTCCAGGACGCCCAGGCCGCCGCCGCGCGTGACAGCGGCCGCGAGGCGGGAGTCGGGTTCGCCGAAAGGGGTCAGTCCGATGACTTGCACTACCGACGTCATAATTCTCCGAATGTGCGATGGCGTTGCCCGGTGGGGGAATTTCGGCCATGACTAAGGCCGCGGGAAGGCACAAGGTCGCGCTGGCCCGGAACGGGAATTAGGGCCTTTCGGTGAACGAGGCGAAACTAGCGCCAAGTTACTGAAGGGTCAACGCTCAGTCGCTGATCCGAACCCGACGCTGCCGAACCGGCCATCAGAGGTGGAGCCCCGGCCGGCCACGGCGGATGCTCGCCAGGGGGACGGCCCGTGATGCGTCCCGTAAAAACGAACGGCGCGAATGCGTCGTCGCGCCGCGTACGCCGAAGAGCCGGAAAGTACTGGTCAGTAGCGCCCGAACGTGATCGGGGCGCTATCCGTGGATGTCCGAATCGAGTCGGCGGAATCCGCCCCGACTGCAGAACCGACCACTTCCCGCCGGGGCGCACGAATGCACCTGTTCCGGGCAGCTCGTCCGCCCCTGCACTGCACTGCACTGCACTGCACTGCACTGCACTGCACGGCACGGCACGGCACCGGCCTTGACCTGGACCTGACGGCCGTGGAGCTTGCAGGATGGGCCGCATGACCAACGAACGGACCGCGACGACCGGACCCGCTGGGGCGGGGGAGATCCCCCTCCCACTCCCCCCGGGAACCACCTGGCACGCCACGGGCTCAAACGTCTTCCCCCATGCGGCGCGGGTCGAAGGGCGCTGGTGGGTCCTGCGGCTCAACGACTTCCCCGAGCACCCGCTCCACACCCTCTTCGTCGACGGCCGCTGCGTCGCCGACGCGAACGACGACCTGGCCGACTGGCAGCAGCTGTCCAACCCCTCGCTGCCCGTGCTCACCGCACCCGAACGCGCCGAGGTCCTCCGCCTCATGGCCGGACTCGGCCCCTACGGCGCGGAACACGGCAGTCCGTGCGACGGCGACTGGTGCACGTGCGACCTCCTCACCGACGACTACGTGCGCGAGCAGGTCGACTGAAAGGGCCCCCGGGCACGCGTACGGGCCTGAAGGCGCCTGAGCCGAACCGGCTCAGGCCGCAGACCGGCCGTCGACCGGGATGTCCAGTCGGTCGGCGACGGTGGTGAGGGCAGTGCCCAGGGGGAGCGCGACCCGGGTGAGGGCGTGCGGGTCGCCGCGCGTCGGGTCCCGGTTGACGATCAGCACCGGCTTCCCGGCCCGGGCTGCCTGGCGCACGAACCGGAGCCCGGACATCACCGTCAGGGAGGAGCCCAGGACCAGCAGCGACGCCGCCTCGCGGACCAGCTCGCGACAGTGCTCGACCCGCTGCGGCGGAACGGCTTCGCCGAAGAACACCACATCGGGCTTGAGGACGCCGCCGCAGCCGGAGCAGGGCACCGCGCGGAAGTCCCCGACCTGTTCCTCGGTGAGGTCGGCGTCGCCGTCCGGGTTGATTCCGGCGGCTACCGGCTCGAAGCCCGCATTGGCCTCCTCCAGCCGCTCGGCCAGCTCGCGGCGCGGGCTGAAGGCTCCGCAGGAAAGGCAGACGACCCGGTCCAGGCTGCCGTGGAGCTCCACGACGCCCTCGCTGCCGGCGGCCTGGTGCAGGCCGTCGACGTTCTGGGTGATCACGCCCGAGAGCAGGCCGCCGCTTCCGAACGCAGCTACGGCCCGGTGACCGGCATTGGGTCGGGCTCCGCCGAAGGTACGCCAGCCGAGGTGGCTGCGCGCCCAGTACCGGCGTCGCGCCCGGGCACTGCCGGTGAAGTCCTGGTAGGTCATCGGGGTGTGCCGGCTCAGGCTCCCGCCCTCGCCCCGGTAGGCGGGAATGCCCGACTCCGTGGAGAGGCCCGCCCCGCTGAGCACCAGCACACCGCCCCTGCTCAGGGCGTCGGCGACCGGCGCCAGATCCGTGGTGCTCGGCGGCAGGTCCTCGGTCGGGGTCCAGGTCAGCGTGGGGCGCATGCGCATGCCGCCCAGGGTACGGAACGGCCCCCGCCGCCGCTTCCGCCGTCCGCCGCGGACGGCCTTGCCGGGCGGCGGGGCGGCCGTAGGGGCGGGCGGCCGCTTTGGTGCGCTGTCGCCGACAACGCGCCGGCGCGTGCGACCTGCCGCTGCACCCGCCTCGGTGGTTCGATACTCCGGCCGGTGCCGGTCGCCAGGCGTGCACGGTCGGTGACCGGGCCGGGGTGCTGTGGGGGAGGAGTGCAGGGTGGGACTCACTGGTGCGCTCGGGCCGTTCCGTACGGCGAACATGGTCACGACCTGCGCGCGGCCTCGTCGCGCCCGCGTCACGCTGCCTCGTCGTCGCGCTGCTGCTCGCGGGTGGCGTCGTGGCCACCTCGGAGTCGGCCGCGCAGGCCGGCACGGTGGAGGCCATGAACCGTTGCCTGGCGGACCAGGTGCCCGACGTCGACACGACGATCACGGTGCGGGGCCAACGGTGGCGGTAGCTTCCCGGCGGAGGCCGTGCCCTCGAACGCCATCGCACCGGGAGACGTCTTCTCCATCATCACCTCGGGGAGCCGGAGCAAGGTTTCCACGGGATGGGGAGCCGCCGGCGAGGTCGGGCCGGGCGGCAACGGCGTCGCCGCGCCGGCGTCGTTCCCTTACCCGGGTCTGAGCAAGTACTCCGCGCTCCTGCGCTTCAACAACGATCCGGGTGGATGGGTCGGCGCCCCCGTGCACGCCGCGGCCTTCGGCGGCTGCCACGTGTGGTCGAGCGCCTTCCCCGTCAGGTTGCTTTTCGGAGTCAACGACACCAACACCGGGGGCAATGCCGGCTACTGGGAATTCGACCTCCGCATCTACCGCTAAAACACCACGAGAAGACCAGCTGCCTGTGCCTGCCGGAAGCGCATGCACACCCCTGCCCCCACCACAGGCCGCGGCCGTGGGGCTTCGCTCACGGGGCCGAAGGGCTGTTCACGCCGCTGCCTGGTGAGGGCGGGGCCCGTAGAGTGCACCTCACGCGTTGTCTGCCCCAGTGCGGCCTGCTGAAGAGCGTCGACCACGTAGGCAGCCGTCGCGCCATGGCGGGGAACGGTCGGCACATCGTGGACGGGGACGGTTCCTACTGCGCGATCGGTGAGGCCGTCAACGGGCCCGGCGGATACTTCGGCCGGAACCTCGACGCGCTGGCCGACTGCCCGGGCGGGCGCTGGGGCGCCACCGTTCCGTCCACCTTGCACTGGGATTCCTCGGCCGAGGCCAGGACACGGTTGGCGGAGCAGCCCCTGCCCACCGGCGGCCGCAACGGGATGCTCTTCGACCGGCTCCTGGAAGTCGAAGGGTCGGCCTGGTGAACCCCACTGGGACTCGGGCCCCCTCGGCGTGCCCGTACCGCTCACCTGCCCACGGCTGCGGGCTCTTCGGCGCCACGCCTTCGCTAGTGCATCGTGAAGTGGCGTACATGTGTGTGTCGTTCGAAGAGTGTGGTCGTCCCGCGGGGCTGACGAGGAGATTTCCTTCAGAAACCTTGTCGAACACGGCTGACGGCCCAGGCGGCCTTGAATCGCCTCTGCGAATCGGTCAGGGTTTCGAACCAGCCCCAGAAGATCCTTCGGCTCCAACGGGGTTGCACGACAACGCTTTGACGCCCCACACGTCAACACGAGGAGAACCCTCTTCATGTCAACTCACAGGCATGCCCGCGCACGTTCGCGCGGCCTCCGCATCCTGGCCGTGGCCACCGGAGTTGCCACCGCAGCCGGCGTCTGCATGCTGTTATCGCCCCTCGCCGGTGCCACCGCACCCGCCGAGGGAACGGTGTACGGGCTCGGCGCCCCGGGAGCACTTCCCGGTAGCTACATCGTCATCCTCGACCAGAACGCGGACAAGCAGGCCCTCGCCAAGAAGTACGGCGGTGAACTCAAGCGCACCTACACGTCCGCGGTCAACGGCTTCTCCGCATCCGGGCTCTCCGAGACCGGAGCCAAGCGCCTCGCGGCCGACCCGGCGGTGTCCAAGGTCGTCCAGAACAAGAAGTTCTCCATCAACACCACCCAGGACGACCCGCCGTCCTGGGGCCTCGACCGCATCGATCAGACGGAGACGGCGGGGGACAAGAAGTTCACCTACCCCGACGCGGGCGGGGAGGGCGTCACGGCGTACGTCATCGACACCGGCGTCCGCATCTCCCACAAGGACTTCGGGGGCCGGGCGGAGCACGGCTTCGACGCCGTGGACAACGACCAGAGCGCCGACGACGGCAACGGGCACGGCACGCACGTCGCCGGGACCATAGCCGGCCGGTCGCACGGGGTGGCGAAGGCGGCGAAGATCGTCGCCGTCCGCGTCCTCGACGACAACGGGTCGGGCAGCACGGAGCAGGTCGTCGCCGGGATCGACTGGGTGACGCAGCACCACAGCGGCCCCTCCGTGGCGAACATGAGCCTCGGTGGTGGTGCCGACGAGGCGCTCGACGAGGCCGTGCGCCGTGCGATAGCGGCGGGCGTCACCTTCGGGGTCGCCGCGGGCAACGAGTCGAGCGACGCCGGACAGGGCTCGCCCTCCCGCGTCCGGGAGGCGATCACCGTCGCCTCCAGCACCGCCGCCGACGCCCAGTCGTCGTTCTCCAACTTCGGCTCCGTCGTGGACCTGTACGCACCCGGGTCGGACATCACCTCCACCTGGAACGACAGCGACACGGGCACGAAGACGATCTCCGGTACGTCCATGGCGACACCGCACGTCGTGGGGGCGGCCGCGCTGTACCTGGCCGGCCACAAGGACGCGACCCCGGCGCAGGTCGCGGAAGCGCTCACCGCGGCCGCGACCCCGGGGAAGATCACCAACCCGAGCAGCGGTACGCCGAACAAGCTGCTGAAGGTGTCCGACCGGTAGCCGGATCACCCACGTGGTCTGATCCGCCCGCACAAGCACCGGGGCCGCCGCACCTGAGGGGGGTGCGGCGGCCCCGGCCGTGGCGGCGGCCTTCGCCCGCCCGACCGCTACCAGGACGCCGAGCCGGAACAGCTGCTCGCCCTCGGCCCCGAGCCGGTCGGGAGGGGGTTCAGGAACCGGTGGTGGCGCGGGCGGAGCCGGTGCTGGTGCCGTTGGCGGTGCCCAGGAAGCACGTGACCTCGCGGTCGCCGAGGGCCCAGCTGCTGGACTGCGGGTAGTAGTAGAACACCTCCAGCGTCTTCGGCAGCTTCGCGGCGTTGCCCACGTAGTCGGTCAGCGCCTTCCCGCCGCACTTCTCCTCGGCGGCCGCGGCGGCCTTCTCCGTGCCGGGGAAGGGGCCGTCCTCCAGGTCGAAGACCGCGTACGCCTCACCCTCGTGGGGCTGGTCGCAGGGCACCGTCCGCACCGAGAAACGGGCCTGGGTGCCCTCCTTCTCCTGGGTCTTCGCCAGGTCGTCCTCGGTGTTGAAGCAGTCGCCCTTGCGGATGTCCTGGACATCGCTGGCGCCCGGGGTGGTGACCTGGCCGCTGGTGTCGCGCCGCGGCTCAGAGCCGTCGCCCAGCGCCCCGGACAGCCCGAGGACCATCACGACCACGTAGAACGCGATGGTCACGCCGTGGATGACGATGGCCGCGACGGCCAGCCCCTTGCCCTTCTCGCCGCCCTTGCGGATCTGGGAGAGGGCGACGATGCCGAGGATCAGCGGAACCGTCGGGATCGCGCAGACGAGCGACATCACGAAGGCCACGACGGCCAGCACGTTGGTCTTCTGCGGCGGCGCGTACCAGCCCTGCGGACCGCCGTACGGCGGCGCCGTCGGCCCGGGCATCCCGGGATGTCCCGGCTGGCCGGGCTGCCCGTACGGCCCCGGCTGCGGGTACGGCTGAGGGGACGACGGTGGCTGCGGGGGTATCGACATGCGCGTGGTGCTCCTCGCGAGAGGGGTGGGACATGGCCAACAGCCGGCGGTGACGCCGCCGGGTGGGGGACTGATGGGCGGATGATGTTCGGATCGGCCGCGCCCCAGTATCCCCCGGCCGGAGGAAGGGGCAGGGCCATTCAGGGACGGGCAGACGACCGCCACCTTCGGTGCAATGCGGGCGATTCGGGCGATACGAGCGACGTGCGAGCTGCGGGAGCTGCGCAAGTCACGGGAGCTGCGGGAGCTACGGGCGTTCGAAGAGCTGGAGCACGCCCCCGACGGAGAAGCACAGGGCGCCGGTCAGGGTGCCCCAGTTGGCGACGGCCACGTTGACCAGGCTGCCGGTGGTCGGCCTGGTGTACGCGGCGAGTGCGGACAGCATGAAGAGGACCGACCCGAGTTGGTTCACCGTGACGATCCACCAGCCGAGGTTGCGCGGCATCAGGCGGAGCCGCCCGTGGCAGACCTCGATCAGGGCGAGGTGCCCGGATGCCAGGAACAGCAGGCAGCCCACCATGTCGGGCACCCAGACCATCCGGTTGACCTGCTGGACGCTCAGTCCCTGCTGGAACGAGTCCAGCAGGTTCACGCCGAACACCAGCGTGCCCATGAACAGGAGGAAGGTGCTCAGCCAGTCCAACCGCATCGGCTCGTAGCTCCACCACCGCCAGCGGCGCGTGGCCAGTACGCGGTCGCCGACCGTGTGGCGGGGCGCGTTGACCGCTTGCAGGAGCGAGGCGTAGCCGCCGGTGTTGAAGAAGAGTCCGCCGGCGAAGTAGATCGAGGCGCTCTCGGTGGCGTCGCCGGATCCGAACTGGGCGACGCCGGCGCCGGCCGCGAAGAGGGCGCCTCCGATGAAGAACGCGGTCGCGGCGATGGCGTTGAGCCTGCGCAGGCGCCCGATCGAGACGTCGTCGGCGCGGGCGTGCCGGTCGTGTTCCGCACCCGGTGTACGGATGGCGAGCGTTCCTCGCCGCCGGGCGAGACGTGACTCCCAGACCGCTGTCCCGCCACTGGGCAGTTGCCAGGTGACCCGGGTGGTGAACGGTCCGAGGCCTTCGACGCGCTGCTCGGGTTGCGTCACGGGCCGAGCCTAGACCGCCGGGCGGTCCGCCCCGTGGACGAAACGCCGCCCTTCGGGGGCGGCGCGGCGCGCCCGTCCCCTACCTATATGCTTTAGGTGATTGCTTAATATGCGTAGGAAGGTTCGAGGAAGCGGATGAGGAGGCGTCATGGCCGGACGGGTCGGGCTCACAGCGGATCGGCTGGTACGTGCGGGGGTGGACCTGGCGGATGAGATCGGCTTCGAGCACGTGACGCTCTCCGAACTCGCCCGGAGGTTCGACGTCAAGGCCGCGAGCCTGTACTCGCACCTGCGCAACTCCCACGACCTGAAGACCCGGATCGCACTGTCCTGCCTCGAGGAACTCGCCGACCGGGCCGCCGACGCCGTCGCCGGACGTTCCGGCAAGGACGCCCTCGGCGCGTACGCGGACGTCTTCCGCGACTACGCCCGAGAGCATCCCGGCCGCTACACCGCGACGCAGTTCCCGCTGGACACCGACACCGCTCTCGCGAGCGCCGGAGTACGCCACGCGCGGATGACGCGGGCCATCCTGCGCGGCTACGACCTGGCGGAGCCGGAGCAGACCCACGCCGTCCGCATGCTCGGCAGCGTCTTCCACGGCTACGTCAGTTTGGAGAAGGCCGGCGGCTTCAGCCACAGCTCCCCGGACAGCCAGGAGAGCTGGGACCGCATCATCGACGCCCTCGACGCCCTGCTGCGGGCCTGGCCCCCTTCGTGAGCGCCCACCCGCGGTCCGCCCCGGCCCCCGCCCCAGCCCTCGCACCCACACCCCAACCCGCACCCGCACCCGCACCGAGCCACAGGAGTCCGCACGTGTCCCCGGCCGCACACTGGATCACCACCCCGCTCACCGACTCCCTGGTGCGCGGCGCCATCGAGCTGGAGCGCACCGCGCAGGGACTGCTGCCGCACCGGCTGCCCGCCCGGGCCCGGGCCCAGTGCGCCGACGGACAGCTCGCCATGGCCGAGGCCCAGCCGTCCGGCGTACGGGTCGCCTTCCGCACCCGGGCCACTGCGGTCGAGCTCGAGACCGTACCCACCAAACGTGTCTACGTCGGTGCCCCGCCCCGCCCGGACGGCGTGTACGACCTGCTGGTCGACGGCCGCCTCACCGCGCAGGGCAGCGCAGACGGCGGCAACACCCTCGCCATCGACATGACGGACTGGAGCACCGAGTACCGCCCGGGCCCACCGGCGACCGTCCGGTTCACCGGCCTGCCCAGCGGGGCGAAGGACGTCGAGATCTGGCTGCCGCACGACGAGACCACCGAACTCGTCGCGCTGCGCACCGACGCCCCCGTCGAGCCCCTGCCCCACCGCGGCCGCCCCGTCTGGCTGCACCACGGCAGTTCGATCAGCCACGGCTCCAACGCCGCGAGCCCCAGCACCACCTGGCCCGCCCTCGCCGCCTCGCTCGGCGGCGTGGAACTGCTGAATCTGGGCCTCGGCGGCAGCGCCCTGCTCGACCCGTTCACGGCCCGCACGATCCGCGACACCCCCGCCGACCTGATCAGCCTCAAGCTCGGGATCAACGTGGTCAACCTCGACCTGATGAGGCTGCGGGCCTTCGGCCCGGCCGTGCACGGTTTCCTGGACACGATCCGCGAAGGCCACCCGACGGCGCCGCTGCTCGTCGTCTCGCCGATCCTGTGTCCCGTGCACGAGGACACCCCGGGCCCCGGCGCGGTCGATCCGGACTCCCTCGCCACCGGGCAGCTGAAGTTCCGGGCAACGGGCGACCCCCGTGAGGTGGCGGGCGGAAAACTGACCCTCACCGTCATCCGGGACGAGCTGGCCCGCATCGTCCGCGAGCGCCGTGCCGACGACCCGAACCTGCACCACCTCGACGGGCGCGAACTGTACGGACCGTTGGACGCGGCCGCCATGCCACTGCCCGACAACCTCCACCCGGACGCCGCGACCCACCGCCTCATGGGCGAACGCTTCGCCCGGCACGCCTTCACCGCCGGCGCCCCGCTCGCGCGGCCCGCCGACCCGTACCTGCACTCGCCGGTGGCTCAGTAGGGTCCGGGGCCCTGTTCGTGGTACGCGCGCAGCCAGGGGCTGCGCATGGCGGGCAGCCGGACGAGGGTGTACGTGAAGGCGCGGTGGTGGGGGAGCAACGGGTACCAGGGCCCGGGCGCCGACCCGTAGTCGTCGCGCAGGACGCCCTCCGGCAGCCTCCCGGTCGCCGGCCGTGGTGAGGTCTCACCGGGGTGGACGAGGTGCGCCCAGACTCCGCTGTCCAGCGGCACCACCACCGCACCCTCGTCGCCGGGCGGCCGCCACGGCTCGCCCGTCAGCGGGTGGCGCGGGACGAGGAGGACGTCGGGACGAGGTCGGGGCGCGGGGACTCCCGGGCCGGCCAGTCCCACGGACTTGGCCGCCGGCCCGGCCGGGAGGTACCGGGACACGGCGGCGCCGAACAGTGCGGTGACGGGACCCGCCGGAAGGGCCACCGGACAGCCCTCGGAGACTGCCACGAGGTGGGCCAGCGCCACCCCGACCGCCGCCTCCCAGCGACGGCTCCACCACCCGTCGGGGTCGACGGGCGGGACGCGGTGCTCCGGGTGCTCCAGGTCCGCCCAGTCGGGCGGCGGGCCCGCCGGGAGGCCGGAGGGGAGCCGGTGGACCGCATCGGGCTCCAGCCACACCGTCTGCCAGAGCCCGCAGTCGTCCATACGGGTCGCCACCGCCCGGCCGCAAGCCCGGCACGCCAGGTTGGGGCCGGCCCGGCCGTCCACGCCCTGGCAGTAGCCCTCGCACTTGTCGAGGATCAGCGCCATGCCGCGGGAGTCGCCGGGCGCGAGGACGATCCTGTCCCGCGCACCGAAGGACACGGAGTACACCGGCGCGTACACCCCCTGGTCGGCCGCCCCGGCCTCCCCGACCTCGTCCCACAACCGCCAGGGCGGCCCGGTCGGTTGGGGGTCGACGGCGTACGTCCCCGGTTCCATCAGCGGGGGATGCAGTTCCTCCCATCCCCCGTGGTGGGTGTGAACGGGGAGTGCGACCCGGGACAGCGGCGCCGTCAGCTCCGCGCCGCACCCGGCGCACGTGAACACGTCCAAACAAGCTCCCTCTCACGCCAGTACCTCGGCGATCTTCCGGGACGCCCGCCGGCCGGTCCACCGGATTTCGACCGGCCGGGACCCAAGGCGTCAGACCATGAGCAGCAGCCGCGTCTGCGGCACCAGCTTCCGGTTCACGCTGGTGCTCTGCACGAAGATGGTGAAGTCGTCGTTGTGGTCCGGCTTGAGGCGCACTTCCGCGTCGGGCAGGCCGAGCAGGGCCCGGGCCTCCGGGCCCGTGTACACCCGGTCCGTCTTCTTCTCCAGCACGGCGATCTGCTTCCGCGCCTGGACCTTCTCCGACTTGCTCAGCTGATAGAACGCGCAACCGGTGCGATAGGTGTGTCCGGACTCTATGACCCATTCCCGGATGGCCGCCTCGCGAGCCACCGGAATGAGGTGGTATTCCGACGGATTCACCGGGGTGAGACCGGCCGCCTCGATGGTTTCCCTGTTGACCGCGTCCGCTCCCGTGGAGAACACCGCCCGCGATCCCCGGATTCCCTTGGTGCGGCCCACCATGAATTTCTCGGTGGCCTCCCTGATGACCTGTCCGGCCTCCTCCAGACCCTGTGTGCTCGTGGCGTCCCAGATGGCCACGTTGTCCTTCGGGAAGCCGCACTGCACCGCCTCGCGCTTGCCCATCTGGTCCGGCACCAGGACGGCCAGCGTCCAGTTGTCCTCCTGCGTCTCGATCATCTGGGCCACGGCCCGGACGAGTTCACGCGGGCTCCTGGCAGGAGCACCGGGGCAGCGGTGACTTGCGTTCTCCTGCCCGTCGGTCAGCACGAACGTCAGGAAGCTGTGGTCGCCGTACAGCTGGGCCGTCTGCGCCAGCTCCTGCTGAGACTTCAGCGTGGCCGCCAGCAGGGCCGTCATGCCACCGACCCGGTACAGCTGCTTCAGGGACGGCATGCGCAGCACGTCCTTGTCGTAGATCACGCACTCCACCGTGTCCGCGAAGACGTACACCGTGACACGGGTTTCCTGGTCCAGTTCCTCCGACCGCCGCGCCAAATAGGCGATTTGCTGATCGGCGACTTCGACGACCTTACGGCTCAGCTTCGTCATGGACGAACTGGCATCCAGCACAAGAGCAACGTGATTGATGTAGTTCTGGTTTCCGGACATGGCCGCTCCCCCTTTTTCCGACTTGATGCTTCGATCCTCTCACCCACCACTGACAATCGACCGTGGACTGCGCGTCGACCCCGGAGACGGAGCCGGGATCCGGGCCCGCCCGAGTGGTATTCGGATCTCCACGCGGTGGCACCCTGCAAGTACGGCACGGCGAACGGGGGCGGCGCGGTGATGCAGGTCGTGGGGTCGGACGTGCGGACCCGCTTCGGGCCGACGCCATGAGCGGGCCCGCGGACCCGGACCGCCCGTTCGTCTCCGGCAACTCCTGGCTTCACCCTGAGGTAGCGGTTGCCGATGGCGACAGCTGTTGAGCGGGTGGGAAGAGTGCGGCGGGAGAGGAAATGACGCGAGTGGTGGGGCCGGCAGCAGGCCTACTGACCGCGGTACTCGCCCTCACCGGCAACGGCGGTCACGCCGCGCCCTTGATCACGCCGTGGGTGGTGCCCGCAGGGGTCGGCGCGTTCCTGGGCATCGGCACGGCCCTCGGCGTCGGGGCCTGGTCGCGTCGGAACCGATACGCCGTTACGGAACGCATACCCCGTTGAACCGGTAGCGGTAGGGCGACGGGTCGGGCCGGGCCGCCGCGTTGAGCGAGCGGCGGCCGGTCCGATAACCAGTTGGGGATGCGGTTGTGCCGTCAGGCACAATGCCCGCGATGATCTCCACTGTCGACGAACTGCTCGCCGCCCTCGACCCCCTGCCGCACTCCGCCCGGCTCAGGTATACCGCCGTCACCGCCCGCCGGCTCGCCGCCCGAGGCGAACTACGGCCCCTGCTCACCGCACTGGACGCGCTCGGCCCCTACGAGCGCCGCCTCGCCGCGCTGGCGGCCCTGACCGCCGGCGAGGTCGAGCACCTGGCGGCCCGGCTCGCCGACCGTGACCCGGTGGTCCGCCGGTACGCCCTGCGCGGCGCCCGGCGACTGCCGGTTCCGGACGCCGCCGTGGAGGCCGCGTACGACGACGCGCCCGCCGTGGTCCGCGCCGACCTGGCACGGCTGCTGCGCGACGGGCGACGGCCCGAACTCGCCGAGCGGATGGTGCTCCGGGCGCGCACCGAGTACGGCCACCGGGACGCGGCCCGCCTGCTGCCGGGCTGCTCGACCGAGTGCACCGCGCGGCTGCTGCCCGAACTCGCCGCGGCCCTCGCGTTCGAGGACTGGAGCACGCTGGCCGTCCGCCACCCCTTCGCGGTCCTCGACCACGCGGAACGCGAACTCGGCGACCGGCCCTCCGAGCGGCTGCGCGACACCTGGTGGCGGCGGCACGCCACCGGGATCGCCGCTGCCCTGCCCGCCGCGCCCGGCCGCGTGCTGGACCTGCTGGAGCGGTACGGCCCCAACGACCTGCCCGGTCCGGTGCACGACCGGCTGGGCGACCTCGTCGCCGTGGACGCCGAGCGCGTCACGGCCTGGCTCGCCGACCCCGGCCGGACGGCCGCGCGGTGGGAACGGACACCCGGCCGGGCGGTCCTGCGGCAGCTGGCGGCGGCTGACCCGCCGTCCCTGCCCCGGCTCGGCGCCCGGTGGTTCCACCGCAACGCCTTCCGCGTCCTGCTGCGGTCGGTGCCACCGGGGCGCCGACCCGGCTTCGTCGACGCCGTCGTCGCCGCCGGCGATGCACGCAGGAACGTCCGCGCTCACGACGGGGTGCTCGCCCTGCTACCGGCCGACGAGCGGCACGCCAGGGCCCGTGCCGCGGTCGAGGTGCTGCGCGCCGAACGCCGCACGGGCTGGGACCTCTGGAGCCTGCTCGCCCTGCTGCCACCCGCCGAAGCCCGCCCCGAACTCCTGGCCGCCCTCGGCACCGGTGCCGCCGAAGAGCGCGGGACGATCTGGGACCGGCTGGCCGAGAACGCCGGCCACACCCGTGATCCGGAGCAGGTCGCGGAGGTCCTCGCGCTGGCCGCCGGACGCCTGGCCAACGAGCGCGACCCCGTACGCGGCGAAGCCCTGTCCGCCTTCGCCGACCTGCCGGCACCACTGCTGGCAGCGGCCCTCGAAGCCCGTGCGACCACCCCGGCTGCCGGGGGCCGCACCGGATCCGAAGCCCTGGAACGGCTGTGCCTGGACGGCCTGCGGGCCCGGGACTGCTCGCCCATGACCCGGGACACGATCCGGACCCTGGCCGTGTCCCTGCTCACCGCCGCCGCCGACACGGCCGCCACGACCGGGACCGCCACCGCCGGGACCGCCACCGCCCCGGGGACTGCCGTACGCATCCTGGAGGCGCTGACCGCGCACACCGGCACGGTGGAACTCGGCCGACCGGGCACCATGGCCCCCCTGCTGCGTGCCGGCGACGTACGCGTCGTGCTCGACGCACTCGGCCCGTGGTTGGACCGGGCCGCCGCCCGCAGGGACCTCGCGCCCCTGCTCGCACTGGTCACGACCTGCGGACGTCGCGCGCACCGGATCCCGGAACTCCAGGACCGCCTCGAACAGGCCCTGCGCACCTGCCCCGACCCGGTCTTCACCGAAGCCGCCGCCGCCTGGTTGGCCGACCCCGCGACCCGCGGCGACCGCGTGGCACGGCTGCTGGCGCGGGAGCCCTCCGCGGCCTACCTACCGCCGGTGCTCGCCGTCCTCGCCGCGGAGCGCACCGACCTGCTGGACCGTGCGCTGCCCGAGTTCCCGGACCCGGGCGGCCGCTTCCCGGCGGCCGGCACCCCCCGGCCGCTGCCCCCCTTCCGGCACGCCGACCGGTGGCTGCCCCGGCAGCAGCAGGCCGCGGTCCGGCTGGCCGCGGCCGCCGTCGCCGATCCCGGCCGGGGTCTCGATGAACGTGCCGCGCTGCTCCGTGCGGTGGCCACGGTGCCCGAGTACGGGCGGGCCCTGCTCCGGCAGTACACCGCCCCGGTCGACGACGCCGAGCCGACTCTGACGACCGCGGCGCTGGACGCGGCCGCCCGCACGGACGACCCGGCCTCGGCCCTCGGCGCCCTGCTCGACCACGCCGGCGACGACCGTGCTGCGGCCGCCTGGTCCGCGGCCGGCCGCGCCGCCGCCCACGCCCGGCCCACCCGGGTCGCGGCCCTCCTGCATGACGTCCTGACCCGCGACAGCGGGGTGAAGGTCACCGTCCGGAAGGCGGCCGCCCGGCTCGCCGCCCACCACCTGTCCCCGGGCGCCGCCACCGCCCTCCTGTCCACCGTGGGCCGCACCCCGGGCATCCATCCGGACGTCCACGCCACCGTCGTCGGCCTGGCCACGACGCTCCTGCCGGCCGAGGAGATGTGGGCCCTGCTGGAGTCGGCGGCCGTCGACGGGCCGGACGCGGCCCGCCACCCGCTCGTCGCCGTGAACCCGGCGGACCTGGCCCCGGCCCACCGGCCGCGGTACGCGGAGATCGTCGCCCGGCTGCCCTTCGTCGCCGAGGAACAGGTGGCCGACCAAGCCCTGTACCGCCTCCGCGACTGGGCGCCGTACGCGCCCTCGGCCGGCACGGCGCTGGCGGAGGTCTACACCGATCTCGCCTCGCCGCTGCGCGTCTGGCGGGCCCGCTACGGGCTGAGCGAGCTGGCCCAGTCCGAACTGCCCCACCCGATCGGTGGCGTGGAGCCCGGCAGCCTCCTGCTCGGTGTCGTGGACCGGTTCCTGGCGCTCGTCGCTGCCGGCGAACCGGAGGGAGGCGCGCACGGTCGGGACCTCCCGGCACGCCGACGCCTGCACTCCCTCCTCGACTCGTCGATCCGGGACCGCCGGACGTGCGCGGCCCTGGCCCGGCGGCTGACGGGCGAACCCGCGGTCACCGCCGTCCGTACCACCCTCCTCGTACGGGCGGTCGACCTGGAGGCGGCCGAGCCCGAACTGCTCCTCTCGCTCCGCGAGCTGACCGCTGCGATCGAGGGACGCCCCGTCCTCGCGGTCCGGGTGGCCGAGGAACTGGAGGAAGCACACCGGTGCGGCACCCCGCTCGCCGACCCTGCTGCCGCCCTCGCCGCGGTGCGCGCCCTGGGCGGCGACGGCGGCCTCGTGGAAGGCCTCCTTGCGGTCGGCCTCGCCACGGCCCTCGGAGCACGCCAGAACTGGCCGGACCCCTGTCGTGCCGCTGTCGTCGAACTGCGCCGCCACGCGGACCGGGAGGTCCGGGAGGCGGCGTACGCCACGGACCTGGGCGGAGACTGATCGCCCGGCGGGAGCACCGGCGACGGTCGGGCCCGGGAACGGGACGCTGACGCGGGGGAGGCCGCTCGGAGAAGATGAGTACGAGGACCGGCTGTCCCTGAGCACGTCGGCGTAGGCGGAACCGGCCTCCGAGCCGCTTGGCTGTACCCGTGCACGAGACGACGCCGGCCTCCGCCCCCGCCCCGACCTCCGCCCCCGATGCCGGGAGCCACTCCGCCGACGGGGCGATGACGTGGGCCACGACCTTGGCGGTGGCCCTGACCCCGGTGGCGTTCTCCTTCGGGGGACTGGCCCAGATGGCCGCGGAGGTCCACCCGCGGACCGTGGCGGTCGTCACGGCCTGCTGGTGGGCGTCCTGGACGGCCACCCCGCTGCTCGCCGTGGCCTTCCGGTTGTCCCGGCGGACCCCCACCCTGGCGAGGGCGGGCCGCTGGGCGGGGTGGATCGCCACGCTCCCGCCGACGCTCACGATCCTGCTGTCCCTCGGCCTGTAGGAGGCGGCGGTGCCACCTCCCGGCGTTGTCGGCGCCGTGTGCCACAGTGCTCCGCGTGAACGAGAACATGCACGGGGCAGCGTTGATCGACCGGGTGATCGAGCAGGTCAGGCAGCACGGCTGGCCCACGTCGGACGCGCCGGACAGCAGCGAACCGGTGCCGCTGGCACCGGAGGCCATCGACCGGCTGAGGCTGCCCGGCGGTAGGGCACTGCCGCCGAGCCTGCGCCGCTGGCTGGCCTTCGACAGCTCCTGGCTCGCCGAGGTCGGCTGGTACGACGACCCGCGGGAACCCGTCTTCGGCGACCGGGGCCTGGGCGCGACGACGGAGTCGATGTACGGCTGCGGGGACGTCATGGTCGGGATGTTCGCCGACTTCGAGGAGCTGCTGCCCGCGGTGTGCCTGCCGCTCGTCGGCGGCAGCGACTCGCGCCGCCTGCTCTACCTGGGCGAGCCGGACTCCACGGGGGAGTACCCGGTCCTGGTCACCGACGTCGACGACCTGCCGTACGTCGCCGTCATGTACCCCGGCCTCGACGTCTACCTCGCCGACCTCGCCGAAGTCCTCGACCTGGACTTCGACACCTACACCTCGCTCGCCGAGCATCCCGAGTACGGGGCGAGGATGCGTGAGCACGCCGAGAACACCGGACTCGGCCCCGACGGCATGGAGTACCCGGACCTGGACCTGCCCGACCAGTAGTCCGATACCGGCGCGCGCCCCCCGTGGCACGGGTGCGGCCCCCGTGCCCCGCCCCTACCGTGGAAGACGGATCCCGGGAGGCATCGTGGCGTACCGGTTCTGCGAGAACGATCAGTTCGACTTCGAGGTGAAGGTGCTCCTCGGGGCGGCGTGGCAGAGAGGGGCGGATCCAGGAGAAGTGCTGGCGACCGCCGCCGCCCTGGCCGACGCGGACGGCCGGAAGTGGTTCGACGCCTGGACCGACCTGGCCCGCAGGGTCCGGGCGGACGGCGAGCTGGCGGCGGCCGCCGGGCGGTCCACGAGCGCGCGGGACGCGTGGTTGCGGGCGGCCGGCTACTTCGGGACGGCCCTGGTCGCGGCGGACGCGCTGGCCGACGAGGGCCGGCTCCTGGCCGTGTTCCGGGAGCACCGGGACTGCTTCGACCGCTTCGCCGCGGCATGGCATCCCGCGGCGGAACGGGTGTCGGTGCCGTACGAGGGCACGGTCCTGCCCGGCTACCTCTTCACGCCGCGGTCGGGCGGTGGCGCGGGTGCACCCACCGTGATCGTGAACAACGGGAGCGACGGGCCGGTGAGCGCCGCCTGGACGATGCTCGGCGCGCCGGCCGTGGCACGCGGCTGGAACGTCCTCCTGTTCGACGGCCCCGGACAGCAGACGATGCTGTTCGAGCACGGGATGCCGTTCCGGCCGGACTGGGAGCACGTGATCACTCCGGTGGTGGACTTCCTGCTGGCCCGCGGCGACGTCGCCACGGACCGGCTGGTGCTGGCCGGCATCAGCCAGGCCGGCTACTGGGTGCCCAGGGCCCTGGCCTTCGAGCACCGGATCGCGGCGGGAGTCGCCGACCCCGGGGTGGTCCGGGTGGCGGACAGCTGGTGGCACAACTTCCCGCCGGAGCTGCGCGCCCTGTACGACTCGGGCGACCGGGACGCCTTCGACACGGCGGTGCGCGAAGGCCTCGCGGAGGACCAGGGCTTCGCGGCGTACTGGCGCTGGCGGGCCAAGCCGTACGGCATCGACTCGCCGTACGACCTGCTCACCGAGGTGGGCCGGTACGACCTGGCCGACGTACTGGACCGGATCACGGTGCCGCTGCTGGTCACCTCGCCGGAAGGCGAGCAGTTCTGGCCCGGCCAGGCGCGCGAGCTGTACGAGGCACTGCCGGGCGCGAAGGGGTTCGTCGAGTTCGTGGCGGCGGAGGGCGCCGACCTGCACTGCGAGCCGCTGGGACGGGCGTTGTTCGAGCAGCGGGTCTTCGACTGGCTCGCCGAGCGCCTGGACGCAGCCGGCTGAATCCCGCTGCCGGTACTGCGCAGGCCCCGGCCGGGAGGGGTCACCATGCCACGTGCCGGTAGTCCTTGAGGAGGACGCCGTGGATGGGTGAACCCGCTTCTCCCTGCACGATGGGGTGGTAGATGCGGGCTGCGCCGTCGACGATGTCCAGCGGTGGGCGCCATCCGGTGGCGGCGTGCCGTTCCCGCGCGGGAAGGGGCTTCTCGTCGGTGACCCAGCCGGTGTCGACGCTGCAGGTGTGGATGCCCCGGGAGGCCAGATCGGCGGCACTGGTGCGCGTGAGCATGTTCAGGGCCGCCTTGGCCATGTTGGTGTGCGGATGGTCGCTGGTCTTGTTGCGGACGGTGAACTGGCCCTCGACGGCCGAGACGTTGACCAGGTAGCGGTGCGGGTGCGGGGAGGCGTCGAGCAGGGGCAGCAGGCGGTCTGCGAGCAGGAACGGTGCGACGGCGTTGACCAGCTGGACTTCCAGCAGTTCGACGGGGTCGACCTGGCCCAACCGCAGGGTCCACGAGTTGGTGGCGGACGTCTCGGCCAGCAGGCCCGCCTCGTCGACGGCGTCGTGCGGCAGCAGGGCGGCCGCCGCCGCGGCAGCCGTGTCCGCGGAGCCGGCCGCGGTGTGGCGCGTCTCGGGCCGGGGGGTGAGTTCCGTGGTCCACGGCAGGGGCGCAGTGCGGGGGCCGGGCCCGAGGAATCCCGGGGCGGTCCAGACCTGAGCCGTGGGGAGCGGGGCCTGGTCGGTGGTTTCGGCGGCGACGAGTGCGCTGTAGGCCCGGGGCGAGCGGCGCAGGGTCTGGGCCGCGTTGTTGACCAGGACGTCCAGGGGGCGGCCCTGCGCGAGCAGGTGGTCGGTGAAGGCCAGGACCTGCCGCGGATCACGCAGGTCCAGGGCGGCGATGTGGAGCCGGTGCCACCAGTCGGCGGCGCCGGGTGCTGCTGCGAAGCGGCGTACTGCGTCGCGGGGGAAACGGGTGGTCACGGTGAGCTCGGCCCCGTCCCGCAGCAGCATCAGCGCCGCCTGGTAGCCGATCTTGACGCGTCCGCCGGTCAGCAGCGCGTGCCGGCCGGTCAGGTCGGTGCGGGCCGTGCGCCGGGTGAAGTTCTCGTCCGCGCACTGGGGGCACATCCGGTGGTAGAAGTGGTGGACCTGCCGGTAGTGGTTCTTGCAGACGTAGCAGCGTTGTGGGCGGTTCAGCAGCGTGGGGGGCCCGGCGTCGTCCGGGCTGCTGCCCGGCGACCGGTCCTTGGTACCGGTGCGGGCCGGGAGACCGACGTACTCCCGAACGGTGAGGCCCTGTCGGGTGGGTGTGGGTGTGGGGGTGTGGGTGTGGGTGGGCAGTGCGGCGTCCATGGTGCGGCCGGGGGCACCGGTGGCGGTTGCGGCGAGCAGTTGCGCGTCGGCCGCTGCCCGGTTCGCACGTGCCTGAGTGCGGCGCCGGTGGCGTCCGTCGCGGACGAAGGCGCCGGCGGCCCGTTCCAGAAGTCGGCGCTCGGCGTCGTCCACGGGGAGTCGTTGCGCCTGGTGCAGCAGTTCCAGGCAGGTCTGTATGAGCCCGCTGTCCATCGGCGTAGCTGCGGCGGGAGTCATCGGAACAGCTGACTGCACCAGATTTCCTTACTCGAACATGTGGTGTGCGGGCGGGGTGGTGACCGCCCGTGGTGCGGGGACCGGGTGCTCCAACCCGGACGGACCGGTGGGCCGGGTGGCTCGCTGACGCGCCGTCGATCCGCTCGCACAGGCCGGTCCGGGGCGCACCGGGTGGTGCGCCGTCACGTCCTACTCGTCCGGGTCCCAGGCCAGGAGCCGGTCGAAGACATGGCGGTGCTCCGCCAGCTCGAACAGCGTCCACTCGGGGCAGGCCGGCACCTGCGCGTCGAGGCCGGGCGCGGAGGATATCGCGGCGCGGAAGGCGGTGGACCCGTCGTCGATCAGCCGCAGCAGATCGGTGAACTCCAGACTGCTTTTCACTCCGGCTGTCTATCACCGTACTTCGGTGACCGAACAGCGATTTTCGTGACGGCGTCAGTGGTCGTGTCGGGTGCCGTGCTCCAGCCGCCGGGGTCGGACGGTGCCGGCGGTGGCGGCGGTGGCGTCGACGGGCATCAGGCTCGTCCGGTCGCCGGGCCCCGTCGCGGTGAAGGCGATACCCAGGCTCTGGCACATGCGGTGGGCGCGGGCCAGGGCGCTGAACGTCATGGGGGAGGGGGCGCTCGTCGGCAGGTGGATCGTGACCTGACGCGGGTTGTGCGCGTGGACGAGGGCCTCGATCTGGAAGGCGGCTGCGGCCCGGTTGGTGACGTCCAGCTCCTGGGGGATCTCCACGTGCAAGGTGTCTTCGGTGATGTGGTGACTGATGACCATGGCCTGCCTCCCGCCCACCGGGCTCCGACGGCACGGCCGTAGCACGGGCGTGCCCGTACCAGTGTGGGACACGCGTCCGGGGTGGGCGAGCCAGGGCCCCGGGTCGTGTCCGGTGGGAGTCAGGCGGTGCGGCCGATGTGCCGGAGGACTATGGTCGCGGCCGCGTCGGTGATCTCGTACAGGATCCGGTAGCGGCCCACGTGGGTGCGCCGCAGGTCGGGAGAGCCGTACGCGACGGTGCCGTGCGGGCGGGGGCGGGCGGCGAGCAGGTCCACGGACTGCAGGAGCTGGCGCAGTCCTTCGGGATCATCGCCGAGGAAGCGCGTCGCCGTGTCGACGACGGCCTCGTCCCAGACGATCGCGTACACCATCGCCGTTTCCTTCGTCCCACCGTGCTCCGGTCGGTGGCCGGGCGCCGTCCCGCATCCCCTTCCCTCGCTTCGGTGGCCGTATGCCTGCTGGTGGGTGGGGATCCGACAGGGCTTGACCCGGAGACTGATTAGGCGCCATATTATTTCCCGTGACCCAGCATTTCGACGCCGAGCTCGGCGCCCCCACCCTCGATCAGGCCCGCCGTCAGATCGCCCGCTACGGCCTCGTGGCCGATCCGCAGGCGGTCCTGGTCGCGGCGCGGCTGATGGCGGCCGGCGCCCGGATCGGTCAGGCCGGGGAGGTGCACTTCGGCCGGTTCGGCCTCTCCACCGGCCGCTACCGACTGCTGGCCGACCTGGAGGACCACGGCGGCGAGAAGTCGCCCTCCCAGCTTGCGGCGAGCCTCGGCGTCTCGCGGGCTACCGTGACGGGCCTCGTCGACGGTCTGGAGCGCGAGGGCCTGGTGGCCCGCCGACCGTCCGTCGACGACGGGCGCGGCAACGTGGTGATCCTCACCGCGCGCGGTGCCGACAAGCTGCGCGACCTGGCGCCGGAGCACTTCACCCGGATGCAGGCACTGGTCGGCGGGCTCTCACCCGAGGAGCGCACCACCTTCCTCGACCTGCTGGCCCGGGTGGTTGCGGGCATCGACGCACTCACCGAGGACTGACCCCAGAACCGCGGGCGGAACGCGGGGCTGACCCGCTTAGGCCGGCCGCCGGCGGCCGCCTTCCTTCACCCCCCAATAGTTAGGCACCTAAGCATAGATAGTTAGGTGCCTAATCAATGACCCTGAGAGGGCAATCCATGAGCAAGAAGGTTCCCGGTGCACCTCCGCCCTTCGTCCTGTGGCGCGAGGTTCTGGTCGCCTACGCCATGCCTGCCGTCACGGCGGGTCTCGCCGGAGCGGTCACCCGGCAGCCGCAGCTGGTGGCGGCGGCGCTCACCACCATCGGCGGCACTTCCGCCCTGGTGGCCGCCGTCCTCGGCGCCACCTTGCGGCGCCGGCCCGTCCGTCCCCGGGCCGCCCGGACCCCGCGCCCGCTCGCGGCCGCCGCGAGGGGGCTGGCCGCGGCGGTGCTCGGCCTTGCCGTCGGCATCGCCGCCGCCCGCTGGCTGCCGCAGCTCCCGGCCCTCGCCGACAGCCCGTGGCCGCGCCGGCTGCCGGTCGACCTGCCGGTCTCCTCGGCCATCGCGGCCACCATCACCACCTGGCGCTGGCGCGGCAGCCGCCCGACCCGCGCACCGGAGCTCCGGACCCCCACCACACCCCGACCCGAAAGGCAGACATCGTGATCATCATCATGGGCGCCGGTGGGGGGGGGGGGGGGGGGAAAAGGGGGGGGGGGGGGGACCTCAGGGGCCCGAACCAACCCCTCCGCCCCGACACCACCCCCCCGACCGCCCCCCCCCCCACACCCCCCCTCCCGCCCCCTCCCCCCCCCCCCCACACCACCCACCGCCCCCCCCCCCCCCCCCCCCCCCCCCCCCCTCCCCCCCCCCCCCGGCGCCACCCTGTGCAGCCTCGCCGCCCTCGGCGTACCGAGCCGCTCCTTGAGCCGCGACCCCGCCCGCCTGGCCGCCGCACTCGACGCGCACACGCTCGCCCGGACCGCGCCCCTCCCGGCCGACGCCGCCGACCCGCAGTCCCTGCGGGTGGCCTTCCGCGGTGCGCACCAGCTCTTCCTCACCATGGCCAACGGCCCGCACCAGGTCCGGTACGAGCTGAACGCGATCGAGGCGGCCGTCGACTGCGGCGTGGCGCACGTCGTCAAGGTCTCCGCGCCCGCCGCCGAGCCGGACTCCCCGGTCGCCGTCTCCCGCGGCCACCATCTGGTCGAGGAACGGCTGCGGTCCTCCGGCATCACCAGCACCATCCTGCGGCCGTACGCCTTCATGCAGAAGCTGCTGCTCCTGGCACCCGGCATCGCCGCCGCCGGCGTGGTGCACGGCGCGATGGGCCGGGCCCGATGCAACTACGTGGACGTCCGCGACATCGGGGACGCCGCGGCCGCGGTCCTCACCCGCCCGGAGCTGACGGGCGGCGCGTACCCCCTCACCGGCGGCCGGGCCTACAGCCACCCGGAGCTCACCGCCCTGCTGGGCGAGCTGCTCGGCCGGCCGATCCGCTACCACGACCTCAGCCCCTCCGAGCTGCACGCGCACCTGGTCGCCCGAGCCGGGATGCCGGACTGGCTGGCCACTCACGTGGTGGAGATCCAGCGGCTCGCGGCGGTCCGCGAGGAGGCACCGGACGACACCTTCCTCCACCTCGCCGGGCGTGCCCCGCGCACCCTGGAGGCCTTCCTCGGCGAGAACCTGCACCGGTTCCGCTGACCGCCGGACGGCCGGAGAAACAGGTACGAGTGGTGACAATCGGCGAGATTCCGGCGCTTATGGGGTGACTCGCCCCATAGGACGCACGTCACATACGAACCGGACTAGTAGCGTCCCGCGGGCGCCGGAACCGCCCCCGGCACCACTCGCCACCTGCACGGACACCTCCAGGCCGGCCGACGGGCCGACCCTCCCCGTCTGCGAGGGCGCGTAGTAAGAGGGGTCGTTGCCGCGCCGGCGGGGCGTCTGTAGAACTGAATGCGTCGCCGAGGCGGCCGGGGCGCACAGCCCCCCGCCGGGTCGAACCCCTCTCCCTCGCGTGAGTGGCTCACGCATGTCTTCGGCATGCCGCGACCG